>JAEYSE010000065.1 GCA_023435025.1 Bacillota bacterium | reverse complement strand
TGATTTCATCACGATAGCCTGCACGGCGCCTTTACGAGCGTCTTCTTTGCTATACCCTTTTTGAACCATCTGCTCTTCGCATTCCTCCTCTTTTACGGGCTTGACTTTTAATAGTTAGTCTTTCAATTGAGCGTCGCTGTTTCAACAGCGGCAACTGCGCTTGCCCTGCTAGTTGGGATACCGGGCGCTTATGCCTTGAGCCGCTATCAGTTCCGCGGCAAGCAGTTCATCAAGGATCTGTTCTTCTCGCCCAATATGGTACCCCAGGTGGTTGTAGGCTTCTCACTGTTTGTGTTCATCATCGTGTTTTTGCGGCTTAACGTACGCATTGCGCTGCTGGTCGGCCTTGCGGTCTCAGTCGTTACCTACGCTTTTCGAATTGTGGGGGCGAGCATCGACAGCCTCGATTTTGCCATAGAAGAGGCCGGGATGAGCCTTGGGGCACCAAGGGCAACGGTGTTTTTCAGAATCGTATTGCCGAATATTAGCTCGGGCATCGTTTCGGCATTCCTGCTGGCGTTCATCAATGCGTTCAACAATGTCCCGCTTACCATTTTTCTATCCGGGCCGGGTGTGGTGACATTGCCTGTCGCCATGATGAACTACATAGAGTATAACTACGATCCCACCGTATCAGCGCTTTCTGTCCTGATGATGCTGATGTCTGTTGTTATTATGGTGGTTAGTGAAAAGCTTGTACGTGCAGGGAGCCGGATAGGGTAGAAAGGAAAAACAAATGGCGTATATTGAGTTGCGGAGTATTGATGTATCGTACGACGGCCAAAAGAAGATACTGGATAAGCTTTCCCTTGATGTTGAGGAAGGCCAGTTGGTTTCTTTGCTTGGCCCTTCCGGCTGCGGAAAAACAACGACACTTCGCGTGCTAGGCGGCTTCATACAGCCTGGCGCAGGCAATGTGTTTGTCAATGGCAAGGAGTATACGAATACGCCCATCCATAAACGTAACTTCGGCATTGTTTTTCAAAGTTACGCGTTGTTCCCGCATATGACGGTTGCAGACAATATCGCGTTTGGCCTGAAAATGCGCCATATCCCCAAAGGCGAAATGGGGAAACGGGTGCAGTCCATTTTACAGACGGTGGACCTTTTGGAATTTGGCAAGCGCTACCCGCGCGAGCTTTCAGGCGGGCAGCGGCAGCGCGTTGCGCTTGCAAGGGCGCTTGTAGTAGGGCCGGAGCTGCTTCTGCTGGATGAACCGCTTTCCAATCTGGATGCAAAGTTGCGGCTGAAAATGCGCGTTGAAATCCGGGAATTGCAGCAGAAAATGGGCATTACTTCAGTTTTCGTAACCCATGATCAGGAAGAGTGTTTTTCCATATCCGATAAAGTGGCTGTCATGAACGGCGGCGTCATAGAGCAGTACGACAGCCCGGAAACGATATATGCCCGTCCAAAGACGGAATTTGTGGCGCGCTTTGTGGGGTTTGAAAACTTCTTTGAACTACACAGCCAAGGGGATGGATATTATTGCAACGGCATGCGCTTTACGGCTCTTCTGCCAAATGCAGGCGCAGGAACGGGTAAGGGTACCATACGCCCGGAAGATATCGTTATTCTGCGTGGTGAAACGCCGGAACACAACGTAATAGAAGGCCGGATCGCCGTACGCACCTACCTTGGAAAGGCGTACCAGTACAAAGTCAATACGTCCTTTGGCGACCTGATCGCTATTGACGGAACAACGCCACCGCTTGCACCCAATGACAAGGTAAGGCTGTATTTACCGCAGGACAAGCTGGTTATCGTTTGATAACAACACAGAACACAAGTGTCTGTGATGAAATATAAAAAACAAACGAGGAGGCCCTGAAATGAAGAAGATGAGATTTGTACTTGCCTGTCTACTCTGCTTAGGTCTGCTGTCTGCCTGCGCGCCGACGCCTGCGCCTGCGCCAACCGAGGCGCCTGCTGCCGCAACGCCGACAGCCGCGCCCGAAGGTGAGCCTGTACCTGAGGCAACCCCGTCTTTTGAAGGCGCTGAACTGATCGTATCAAACTTTGCCTTGGCAAACGATAAGATCATTGAGGCCGTTATCAAGCCGTTTGAAGAAAAATATGGCTGCACCGTTGTCTATGATGCAGGCACAAACTCCGAGCGCCTGACCAAGCTCAAAAACGACCCGAACTCTGACGTAGATGTAATTTATCTTGCGCAGCAGTATGCACAGGACGGCTTTGATGCAGGCCTGTTTGACGAATTCGATTATTCGCGCGTGCCTAATGCGGCATATTTGCTGGAGAAAGCTTCTGTCTTCAAGGACAGCAAGCAGGGGCCTCCCACCACGATGAACCGTTTGGGTATCATCTACAACTCGGATGAAGTAGAAATCACCTCTTTTGCGGACCTGTGGGACGCAAAGCTCGCCAACGCCATTGCAATCCCGGATATCGCGACGACATTCGGCCCGGCTACTGTTACCATCGCTGCAAAATATGCGGGCGTGGATTATGCCACCGATAATGGCGAAGCAGCATTCAAAGCGCTTGAAGCGCTCAAGCCCAACATTGTGAAGACGTACTCCAAGTCTTCCGATTTGAAGAACATGTTTGCCTCCGGCGAAATCAAGGCTGCGCTCGCGGCGGAATTTGCCTACAACACGATGGGGGATGATACCACATCCAACCTCGTATTCCTTGATCCCGCGGAAGGCGCGTACCTGAACTTCAATACGATTAATATCGTGAAGACTTCCGATCAGAAAGACCTTGCCTATCTGTTTGTAGACCATGTGCTTTCTGCGGAAAGCCAGCTGGCTGGCGCCATCAACGTGCCGGAATCCACTGTAAACACGCAGGTGGAATTGCCTGAAGATGTGGCCGCCAAGCTGACGACCATTGAAATTGCGGATAAATCCAATGTCGTGGATTTCAAGGTGGTAAACGCACAGCTTGCCGCATGGGTGGATCTCTGGAACCGTACGCTCAATTCCTGACCGCGACTAAAGCGGATTTTTAGCTATTTCAGCACGCGGGCCGGTATAACCGGCCCGCATGCTGACTGCATTCGGGGGTAAATTTACTTGGCTGATCTTCTTTTAAAAAATGCCGTCGTACTTACTATGGATGAAAAAGACACCCTGTATGAGGATGGGTTTGTGCTCATACGCGGCAATAAAATTCAGTCTGTCGGGCCTGCAGCCCAGATGCCTGAGGATATACGCGGACTGCAGGTGATGGATTGCCGTAATAAAATTGTTTTGCCGGGCTTCATCAACACGCATTCGCATTTGCCGATGATCGTTTTTCGTACACTCGGCGATGACATTCCGGACAGGCTCAATCGCTATTTGTTTCCGCTTGAAACCAGGGCTATGACCTGCGATATGGCGGTTGCCGGTGCGAATTATGCTTTTGCGGAACTGCTGCGCGGCGGCGTGACTACCGTTTTTGACAGCTACTATTTTGAAAATGAAATTGCAATGGCTGCGGAAGCTTCTGGCATCCGCGCTGTTTTATCGGAAACCGTCATGTGCCGCACAACGCCGGATTCAAAGGTGCCTTATGGCGGGATCGCCGATACGCGTGAATTGATTGCGAACTGGAAGGCACATCCGCGCATAAGGCCCGCGGTCAATTGCCATGCGCCATATACAAACGATGAGGCGCATTTGCGTGAATGCCACAAAATCGCACGTGAAAATAACCTTATAATGTCTATGCATGTGTCGGAGATGGATTATGAGCAGGAGGAATGGCGCACAAAATACGGCACAACGCCCGTTGCCTGGCTGGACAGTCTGGGAATCCTGGACGAACACTTTCTTGCCGCGCACGCCATACATGTAAACGACGCGGATATTGAAATACTGGCAAAGCGCGGCGTAAAAATATCCCACAACGCTGGCTCCAACTCCAAAAGCGCCAAGGGGGTTGCGCCTGTGCGCGGCATGCAGCAAAAAGGCGTCATTGTCAGCTTGGGCAGCGACGGCGCAATGAGCGGAAACACGCTGGATATCATCACCCAGTTGCCGCAGGTCGCAAAGCTGCAAAAACTATATTTACAGGATCGCGCAGCCTACCCCGCGCGCGAAGTTCTACGGATGGCGACCATAAACGGCGCAAAGGCACTGGGGCTTGCCGACATAACCGGTTCCCTCGAACCGGGTAAGCAGGCGGACGTGATTATACTTGAAACCGACAGTGTCAACATGCAGCCCATTTATGATCCGTATTCAACAATCGTATATGGCGCAAACCCGTCCAATGTGGAAACGACAATTGTTGACGGTAAGATTTTGATGCACAAAGGCGAGTTTTTAACGCTGGATTTTCCTCGTATTAAGAAGGAAATGCTTTCTTATCAGGAAGAGATACGCAAAATTCTGCCGGAGCTGGACCAGAGCCGCGAGCAAGTGAACAAGAGTTTCTGACATCCGTACTTATCAATAACAATGCAATAAATTTTGAGATATTATGCGTCCTGCTGATAAATCGGCAGGACGCGCTTTTATAGGATCTCGAACATGCTCTGACTACCCTTGGTGCAGGAAAATATTAACTAAGAATACGTCATATACTGCACAGAAGGGAGTGAGGTGGATGAATTGGCAAGAAAGAATACGCTACTTATGGGTTGATCGGATGATATGGATTAGAAATTATATTGTCAGCGTCATATTTGGATTGCGCACCTTGGATCATGTGGCCACGCGTGTGCTGCGTAACGGCGCAGATCTTGCGCGGCTGTTCTCGCATTTCTATGGTTTAGAGGCGGCAAGCAGGGTGGAGGAACTATTAACTCAGTATATCCTGATCCTGTCTGAAGTGGCGACCACCCTACGGACGGGTGGCGATATCGAGCCGTTAAGAACGCGTTGGGACGAGAACAGCAATGCGCTTATTGAGGTAATGATCTCAGAAAATCCTTATATAAATGAGAATGATTTGCGAGAGGCTGTCGCTTTACAATCTCAACTCGAGCTGGGTTTGGTACAGCAATTGAGCCAGGGTAAGTATGGAGAAGGTGTTGCCAGTTTTGACGGATCCCATGATAACGCATTGAGAATAGCAAACATCTTTATTGAGGCAATAGCTACGCAGTTCCAAATATAACGACCCAGCCGACTTAAACTTCAGCTCCCCGCCATAGGGCGGTTGGGGAGGGGCCTTTCAATAAACACTATAAACATCGTAAGATTACCGAAGGATAAATATAATGCGAAGTTCGAATAACTATTTGGATTAAGCCTAACAGTAGGGGAGGGGATACTTCGAGTATCACCCGCTCATTTTAGAGTCTCTCTCATTAAAGGCATGCTCATACATCTAGGGCCACCCCTACCTCTAGACAATTCATAGGAATCGAATTCCAGAACTTCGATCCCATTTCTTCTAAGGGCTTCATTGGTGACATAATTGCGATTATAACAAATAACTTTTCCAGGGGATAGCGCTAGAGTATTGCTTCCATCACTCCATTGCTCTCTACTAGCGGCAATCCTATCTCCATCACCGCATCTTATTAGATTAACTTCTGATAGATGTAAATGTTCCTTTAGTATAGCAGATAAGTCGTTATGCTCACTCCTGATATTAAGGCTGTTGTCTTTTCCTTTTGTAATGCTGTATACATCTAGAGGCGCTTCTATCCCTGGATATATGGTAAATTGGTCATAATCAACCATGGTAAATACAGTATCGAGATGCATATAAGCTCTAGCCTTTGGAATATCAAAAGCTAAGACCGTCTCAAATCCTTCTTCTGAATGAAAAAGATTGACTGCAACCCTCTCAATAGCCGATGCATCGGTTCTATCACTAATTCCTATGGCTACAACTTTATTTGAGAGAACTAAAATATCTCCTCCCTCAATAGTATGGGTTTCATCTCTGTTATACCATCTAGGGGTATTTTTAAATCTAGGGTGATAGTTAAATATATATTTTGTAAATATGGTCTCCCTGTTTCGTGTTTCATTGGCCATGACATTTAAAGAAATTCCTCTTCCAATAGATGCAAAAGGATCTCTTTGAAAATACATATTTGGAATAGGATCAAGATAGAAAGGATATGGATTATTAACCATATCTCCTAAGGACTTAGGTTTGATATTATTAAGTTCTTCCGTTCTAATTCCCGCAATGCACTTAGATACAAGATCTTTTGGAGAGTAGTCACTTAAAAGCTCCATTATGGCTTCTTGAAGCCCTTTTGTAATAGCTTTGCCTTCCTCCATAAATTCTTTTAAAAATTCTTCCCTTACATTGCTATCCTCTAGAATATCAGCCATTAAATCCGTAAGGTATACTACTTCTACGCCTTCACCTCTTAGTATATTTGCAAATTGATTATGCTCTTTTTTAGCTTGTTCTAGATATATGATTTCATCAAATAATAGTCTTCTTAAATAAACAGGAACGATATTTTCCACTTCTTCTCCCGGACAATGAAGAAGAACTGACTTCAATTTTCCTATTTCACTATATATACAAATACTATGGGCTAAAGACATGTCCTCACCCTCCATATACAATTTTAGTCATAGTATTCTCGCATTAGAAATTCCTATTCTTTAAAGCACATGCAAGGGCCCGCAAAAGAGTCCCGCTAGGGCTATATAATTCCGGAGGCAGACAATTGGATGTTAGGTGCTTGCAAGATAAGAATAGATCAATTTCCGGACACGCATGTTGACAAAAACCAGATTCAGCACTAGTGTAGGAATCGACAGTTGAAAATTCATCGGTGAGCCTTCATATGAATTTCAGTACACTTAATATGCTGATCAAACTGGGCCGGGAATTTGGACATGAAACAATCCGTCAGGCAGGATTTTCTGATACGGAACACGCAATATGTACTTTTCTATATTTTCATGATCAGGTATCTCAGGATACCATTTCAGCCGCACTGCTGCTCGATAAAACAACCGTAGCGAAGGCCTTACGTGAAATGGAACGAGAAGGTCTTATTTTTAAAAGGCAGAATGAAAAGAACAGACGGAAAAACGTCATCCGGATAACAGAAACCGGGAAATCATGCGTTATTAGCAGCATCAATATATATGAAAAATGGCTGACTGATGTATGCTCTTGCCTGACGGAAAAGGAGCTGCAACAGTTTAATGGCTATTTCGATAGGATTGTCGAAAACGCGCTGAAGATTCGCCAAGATGCAGTAATTATTAAAAATCGGGAGGAATGAGGGGCTATGGGCAAAGATAATCCGCGTGTTTTACCGGTTTCAAAAAAGATATGGGATGGAATCAAAGATTATTTAAAAGACTGGCGGAATTTGCTGGGCCACGCTTTGCTGGGCATTGTGTTTGTCGTACTAGCAATTTGGGTCCCTATCAATATTTGGGTAAAGCTTGGGATAATTGCCTGTCTGGTAGCATTTAATATTTTCAGAATGCGCCGTAAGGCAAGAAAAGCTGCGTGTAAGGATATAGCGGAGGATACAAATAGCTCGTTTAAAGATTTACGGATTGTGGATAATTTTTATCAGACTTCTGCGTTTTTCCCTATGCCTATCGTGCTGGTATCTACCCTGACGGAAGACAATAAGACTTCAATTGGATCATATTCCCTCTGCTTCCCTTACTATATAGCCGGAAAAGATTACTACGCTATGCTGCTGGAATGCCGAAACAGCTCCAACACAGCACAAAACATTCTCAGGAGCGGCAAATGTGCACTTAATTTTATTGAAGATAGCCCCGCGGACTTCAAGGAAGCGGTACGCTTGGGATTCCCGGGCGAAACAAGCGAAGAAAAAATGGCCAAGTGCGCGTTTGAAATGGAAGAGGGCTTAGCCTGTAAAGATGGAAGTATCAGGCCACTCATAGTCAAAAAGGCATTTCAAGTTTTCGAATGCACCTGGCAGTCTGAGCTTGAAAACGCATATGAGGATAGCGAAAAGGTCGGGCAGCTGGAAGGCGTTGAACCACCTTATAGAAATTTCAACGGTATCACAAGCAGGTTTGGATGCCATTTTATCCTCAAAATTGACAAAATTCTCATGAAGGAAAGGCAATACAATGCCATTGTAAATGGCGTTAAGGCAGGCGGCTTTCCGCGTGTACCGGTTGATTACGGCTATCGCGACAGCACACATTTTTGGTATACGCGTTTCCAGCGTCCCATCGCCCAGCCGATTCCTTCAGGCAAAGAGATGAATGTCGATGCTGTTCTGTTTGCCGCAAATCGTGTCGACCCATCTATTCAATTCACAAAGGAGGCCTGCCAAACGCTTGTGAAGGTCCCCAGAGTGTTTCTGCGTGTGGTGCTGCAGGGCTGTGTTGACTGGGCAAAAGAAAACAATGTCTTCCTTATAGATGAAAGCCACATGAAGCTGATCAATGATAAACGCAGATCTGAAAAGAATAGATAAAAAAAACAGAATAGCTTATACTTGTATGATTGAGGAATCTTTCCAGCACAATATTCTCTAATGAAGAAGGGCTTAATATGAACGAAAAAACAGCTGCACAGAACGGAAAATTCGCCGAATTTCTGAAGAGAAAAAACATTGTGTTTTCGGTAAAAAGGTATGGCATAGACGCTTTGGGCGCTATGGCGCAGGGATTGTTCGCTTCTTTGCTGATTGGGACGATATTCAGCACATTGGGCGAGCAACTCGGTATGCAATTGTTTTTGGATATAGGTTCATTTGCAAAAGCGGCCACCGGCCCGGCTATGGCGATTGCGATCGGATACGCGCTGCATTGCCCGCCGCTTGTACTGTTTTCGTTGGTTGCGGTTGGCGGGGCGGCGAATACGCTGGGCGGGGCCGGAGGCCCGCTTGCCGTGCTTATCGTGGCAATTGTTGCGGCGGAATGCGGCAAAGCCGTTTCAAAAGAGACCAAAGTAGATATTATCGTGACGCCTTGTGTTACAATCGCGATTGGCGTATTACTATCCATGTTATGCGCGCCCGCGATCGGCGCGGCGGCGAGCGCCGTTGGCAATTCAATCATGTGGGCGACGGAACTTCAGCCGTTTTTCATGGGCATATTGGTATCCGTTATCGTGGGCGTAGCGCTGACGCTCCCCATCAGCAGCGCGGCTATTTGCGCGGCACTCGGCCTTACGGGGCTTGCCGGAGGTGCTGCGGTAGCCGGTTGCTGCGCGCAGATGGTGGGGTTTGCAGTGATGAGCTTTAAAGAAAACCGATGGGGTGGGTTATTGGCTCAAGGCCTTGGTACCTCTATGCTGCAGATGGGGAATATCGTTAAAAATCCGCGCATATGGATTCCGCCGACATTGGCTTCAGCCATTACCGGCCCACTTGCTACCGTAGTCTTTCGGTTACAAATGAACGGACCGGCAGTAGCCTCCGGAATGGGCACATGCGGTCTGGTGGGGCAAATAGGCGTGTACACGGGATGGATCAATGATATCGCCGCAGGCGCCAAAGCCTCGATTACAACATTCGATTGGGCAGGACTGCTGCTGATTTGCTTTATATTGCCTGCAATACTCACGGTATTGATTTCGTTGCCGCTTCGTAGAATAGGGTGGATTAAAGAAAACGATTTGAAGTTGATATTATAGACGGCCGTTATGCTGCCTGAATTCGGTTTATATTCTATGTATCGGGGTCACGGCATCGGTATTTGGGCGGAAAAACAGAGGCAAACTGTGCCGTCCGTCAATATGCTCAACCACGGAGGATGAAGAATATGAACAACACGAATAGCAATATCGCACCGGAGCAGCGCGAGGAGCTGCTAAGCGTAATGAAAGCCCGTTTTGAGAAAAACATGAACCGTCATAAAGATATGGAATGGGCAAAAGTACAAGCAAAGCTGGAAATCAAACCTGAAAAGCTGCGCTCGCTCAACGAGATGGAAAGAACGGGCGGCGAACCGGATGTTGTCGGTTATGATAGCGCGGCGGATGAGTTTGTTTTTTATGATTGTTCGGCAGAAAGCCCGAAAGGCCGCAGAAATGTTTGTTACGACCGTGCAGCGCTGGAGGCAAGGAAAGAACATAAACCAGACGCCAATGCAATCGATATGGCTGCCGCAATGGGCATTGAAATTTTAACGGAGGAACAATACCGGGAGCTTCAGAAACTTGGCAATTTTGACACGAAAACATCGAGTTGGGTGAAAACGCCTGCCAATATCAGAAAGCTTGGCGGTGCCATATTCTGTGATCGCCGTTACGACACTGTTTTTGTATACCATAATGGCGCAGACTCTTATTATGGTGTCAGGGGCTTTCGGGGTTCACTCAGGGTCTGAGCTTTCGAGTTGAAGACGGACCAAAAAGAACTCTTGAGATGATTGTCGCTAACCGGCCATATCAATTTGCCACTGGAGAAACCTTGTGGAATGAGTTTGGTTGCTGAGGTAATCATGGGGAATACCGATAAATTCGAACTGATAGCCACCATCTATGACACTCCCGAAAGAGCCCAAGTTGCGAAGGTATCATCAAATGCGATTCGGGAGTTTCTTGTTGACGCAAAAGATAAGAGTGCCATTGATTTTGGGTGCGGAACCGGACTTGTGGGAATGGACTTGATAAACGAGTTCCACTCCATACTGTTTTTGGACGCTTCGCAAAACATGATCAATGAAGTTCAGAAAAAAATTACCAATTCTAGTATGCAGAATGCCGCCACACTATGCTTTGACTTTGAAAAAGACAGTGTTTCGGATCTGCATGCAGACTATATTTTTATGGCCCAGGTTTTGCTCCATATTCAAGATGTCGCATTGGTTTTATCAAGACTGCATGAGATTTTAAATGAGAGCGGTCAGCTGCTGATTATAGATTTTGATAAGAATCAAAAAATTGTATCTGATATGGTCCACAATGGATTTGATCAAACAGAACTGGCTGACGTTATGACAAAAATAGGTTACAGGGGCATTCAGTCTAAAACATTTTATACCGGAAGCAAACTATTCATGGGGCAAGATGCATCCTTGTTTATTCTGAACGCTCAGAAATAGTGTCATTTCTCGAAGCGCTACTTTGCCGGATATAATAGAAACCTCATAGACTGTGGTTGAAGGCATCGGGAACGAATGAGGTACAGACGACTGTTTGGAGAACAATATCCGCCGCCAGAGCATCCGGGTTCAGGCGGCATTTCTGTCTTCAAAGCATATGGAAAAGCCCTGCTGTAAACGTTGGTATTGCCAATTTGTGCTATTGGATGTAAATTTGAATAGACAGCATTTCGCCGAATTTATTGAGGTCAGTTGGAATTTGAAAACATACAGTAAAAAACATTGAGTGGCTTAAGGAGGAGAAATGAAAGAATATAAAATGCCCCCAAAGCAAATTGGGTTGGAACAAAGGAAAGCGTGGATAAAAGCCGCACCACTTATGTTAATTGCAATTGCAACGGGTGTTTATATTGGGACTCGTAACGCTGAATACAAAGATATGCCCATCATCCTACCTTTGCTCATTCTCGTTATTGCTTTTGCAGTTGTTATAGGTATAAGGCGTTCTAATAAATTAACAAGAGAGTCCCTTTCTTCTTATAAAATTGAATTGCTGGATAACTCCATCAAAAAGTGTCAGAAAAATACCCCCGTAATAGAAATTCAAAAGGCAGAAGTGGTTTCAATCATAGAAGCAGTAAATCAAGGCATTACGATTACGACAAATAATTCAGCCAACAATATATATATCCCGGCTTCAGTTGAGGGCTATTCGGAACTAAAGGAATCGCTATCCGAATGGATGGACATTACGGTAAAAGAAAAAAACAATGGCCAGCTTTTCGGTATTGTTGCGTCTGTAGGAACACTGATTGCGCTTGCTGTTGTTATGCTATGCGAGTATTCATACATAGTAATTCCCGTAGGAATCGTAATGATACTGGGGTCAATATGGGGCGTCGTAATGATCCAAAGAAACCCGCATTTGGATAGTCGGATAAAGAAAGGCTCGTATATCATAATACTTCCAATTATAACGGTTTTGTCTAAGGTGCTATCATTTATACTACGGTAGGCGTATAAAAGCTCATTTGTGAATGATCAGCGTATTGTAAAAGGCAGAAAACAAGCCATGCGGGCGACCCCAGCGAGGCCGAATATGAACGGCATTGAACAACACGGGCATATGGAATTTAGCAAAAGCATACTTCAAGGCGTGGAAATTAAGCAGTGCAGAAATAATCCCCATGCCTATAAGTCGCATATCCATAATGAGCTTTCATTGGGGTATATCGTGGAAGGCTCTACTGAATTGTCATTGAGCGATAAGGTTATCCATTACTCTTCAGGCGACGGCGTGATCATACCACCATTGATGACTCACATTTGTGCGCCCAAAGATATCAATCACTGGGCATATGTGATGCTATATGTTGATCCGGTTTACTATAGCGACGTGGTAAGATTTCATCATGCAGAAAAGTTAACGGGCAACCAAGCCCGGAAATTGACTGGTTTTATTCAACAACTGTTGGCTGAAAGCCATTTGGACACATTGGAAAATATACTGATTGAACTGCTGCTGGAGTTTGAAGAAAAAGGTGTTTCGGATACTGCTGCGAATATAAGCGACGCCGTCAAAACGATCTATGCGTATATTTTAAATCATGTCAATGAAGACATCCCACTGGATAAGCTGGAGCAAATATCAGGGCTGAATAAGTTTTCGATCATCCGGAATTTCAAGAAGCAGTATGTCACCACGCCTGCCGCATACCATTTGCAATACCGGGTCGCTCAGGCAAAAAAGTTGTTAAGCAAAGGTGCTGGCGTGCTTGATATTTGTGAGGAATTGGGGTTTTATGACCAGGCCCATTTCATTCGGGAATTCAAAAAGATGTATGGCGTTACGCCAGGGACATATCTTGGGCAGCTAAACCGGTAAGGTCAATTTTATACAATACAGCCTCTTGTCATTGCGCTATGCTGTGCTTAGCAAATATAAGGGGCATATTATCTATGAACAACAATTTGAACAGACTAAAATTAGCGCTTGTGATGATTATTTGGGGGAGCCTGGGCGTATTTACAAGGTCCATTCCATTGTCTGCGTTAAGCCTGGCTTTTCTTCGGGCATTGATCGCGCTGCCTGTACTGGCGGTCGCAATGAAAATGAAAAAAGCGGAAAAAGTAGGATGGACGCTTTTAAAACCCTATATTCTTTCAGGCGCATTGTTGGGCTTTGGCTGGCTAACTTTGTTCTATGGTTTCAAAGATACGAGCATCTCATCTGCCGTTATCGTATATAACATGTGCCCGGTATATGTCATGATAGCCGCACCGATCTTTTTGAAAGAGACCATCTCAAAGATGCAGATTGGGGTCATTCTCGTCTCTTTTATTGGCCTTCTTCTGATTGTCGGCTACAATTTAACGGAAGGTTACGGATATATGGGGCTGGCGCTGAGTGCGTTTTCAGGCATACTTTACGCTACCATTGTGTTGATTAACCGCAGCATAAAAGTCAGGGTGGATAATCAAACGGCCACATTTGTGCAAATACTCACATCGATGCTTGTATTGCTGCCGTTTGTATTGATTGAGGGGAACATTGCAACTGTTGTTCGCCTGGACGCCGTGGCTGTTATCTATACCATACTTCTGGGCGTATTGCATACGGGAGTAGCCTATACCGTCTTCTTCTCCGTTTATGCGTATATGAAATCCGTGGAAATCGTGTCCTATAGTTACTTTGAACCTTTATTCGGCATTTTGTTCAGCGTAATATTCATTGGGGAGACGCTGACGTTCCCCCAGATCATTGGCGGGGTTTTGATACTGGGCTCAACATTTGTCGGCGAAATGATAAAGGATAAGAAATTATTCAAAGAAAAAAATTCTATTTCAACTATCGGGTAAAAGCCCCTGTATACCCTTCCTACCCCAAATGAAAGATGAATGGTTTCTCCTTTTCCTCGCTGGTGAAGCAGCGGGGATTTTTATATTTGTATCGCTGATGTCTTTTGATGACGTGCAAGCGGTCGCATAGGAAGCCGTCTATGGGAGGCATATGAAATGGAATCAATACAAATAATGAATGCGGTTGCATATTTATGGATTCCAGTCGAGTTTAAAATATATTGAAAAACAGTCTTGACAATAAATAAATAAGGGAGTACTATAAAAACGTTCTTTTTGATATATTCAATGAATACGTATTCATAATTTTCATGATACTCTTACACAATTATCGCAAATTTCTTTGCAGACGCATCCGGAGGATACATGAGAGCAAAAGTGGTAATCATCGGCGGCGGCCTGATGGGCTGTGGCATAGCGGCAACTGCTGCCCTGGCGGGCAACAGCGTAACGATCGTGGAAACCTCTGCGACGGCACGGGAAACGCTTCCCGCCCGTCTGGACTCGCTGCTCGAGGAGCTTTCGTCCAACGAACTGATTGATTTAGCACAAAAGGCGCAGGCCACCGCATTGATCTCTTGTAGCGGCAACCTGGAAGAAAGTTGCGCGGAAGCATTTTTTGTAATTGAAGCCATCGTGGAAAAGCTCGACGCAAAACAGAGTTTGTTTCAGGAACTGGACCGGCTGTTGCCTGCGGATATCCCCATTGCAAGCAATACTTCCGGCCTGCGCATCACGGATATTGCAAAGCTTACTACTCACCCTGCGCGCACGATGACTACACATTTCTGGTTTCCCGCACATCTTGTACCTCTTGTGGAAGTGGTGATGAGTGAATATACGGATGAGCGGCTTGCGCAATGGACGTATGATACATTGTCCGCATGGGGCAAAGCGCCCGTACTTGTGCGCAAGGACTTGCCCGGGCAGCTCGCTAACCGCATTTTTCAGGCGGTGATTCGCGAGGCTTCCTCTATTGTGGAACAGGGTATCGCCTCCCCTGAGGACGTTGATACCGCAGTCAAAATGGGAATGGGAATACGTTTTCCGGTCTGGGGCCCGTTGGAACATGCGGATGCCGTGGGGATCGATCTCTGCGCCAGCGTGCAGGATACGGTGCTGCCCGGCATCAGCAGCGCCAAGGAAGCAAACTCCTGTTTCACCGGCATGTTGGGGCGCGGCGAGCTTGGCTTCAAAACCGGAAAAGGGTTTTACGATTGGTCTAAAAAGGATATGGGCGCGCTTGCCGCACATCGCAATGCTTTTATCATACATGCGTTAAAAAAGATCCGTTCTTTCAAATCATCAAACTAAAGGAGAATATCGCTATGAACATACCAAATATGGCGAAGGCCTGTGTTTTAACCGGTCCAGGCACATTCGAGATACGAGATGTACCCGTTCCTGTACCCGGCCCGGGGGAGGTTCTATGCAAAATTGGCGCCGTTGCAATTTGCGGGAGCGACCCCGAGATCGTACGGGGTGATCTTGCGGGATTTTGGCCACCGGCATACCCGTTTATTGCAGGGCATGAATGGGCGGGCGAGGTCGTCGCCGCAGGGCCGGGCACAGAAGCATTCGCTGTAGGCAGCCGCGTTGCGGGCGAGGCGCATAAGGGCTGCGGTTACTGCCGCAATTGCCTGGAAGGGCGGTATAACCTGTGTTTGAACTACGGCAAGGTTTCCACCGGCCATGAGCATTACGGCTTTATTGTGAACGGCGCATACTGCCAATACCAAAAATATTCGATCAGGAGCATCAAGCGCTTGCCGGATACCGTTTCCTTTGCGGAAGGCTCCATGGTGGATACCGCAGGCGTCGCGCTGCATGGCGTAGAGCTTACGGGCATAACGCCTGGCGGCACGGTAGCGGTGATCGGGCCGGGTCCCATCGGTCTATGCGCAATGCGCATCGCAAAGGCGCTTGGCGCGGCAAACGTCATAATGGTGGGCCGCGGCGTGCGGCTGCAGGCGTCGGCCTCGTTAGGCGCGGATATATGCGTTGATATTACCAAGGTCGATCCGGTTGAAGAGGTGCGCCGTATCACTGGAGGCATGGGACCCGATGAAGTATTCGAGTGCTCCGGCGCAAAGGGCACATTCAACCAGGCTGTTCGTATGGTCAAGCGCGGCGGTCGCGTGGCATTGCTGGGCGTGGCTACGGATGATGTGGTTGAGGAGCTTCCTTTTAAGTATGTCACCCACAACGAGATTGCGATATTCGGCTCCCGCGCCAATCCCAATGTAAGCCAGAGCGTACTCAACATGATGGGCAGCGGACGCCTAAAAGTCAAGGATCTGATCACGCACCGCTATAGCCTTGATGATTTTGCCGTAGCATTGGACACGTTTGTCAACCGGAAAGAGAATGCCGTTAAAGTTGTGATACTGCCAAACGGTTAATAAGTGATCGTATAAGGTTTAAAGCAGGGTGCTTTAAAAAATACATAGAAAGAGGAAACATATATGAAGAAGATTATGTCCATCCTTTTCGTCGGCCTGTTGTTGCTTTCGCTGGTAGCGTGCAGTGCCCAGACTGTCGCGCCAGAGGCTACACAGAAACCCGTCGAAGCAACGGCCGCTCCGGCAGAACAGCCGGCGGAGCAACCGGCGGAACAACCGGCAAAAAAGCCCGTGATTGGCGTAGCGATTTTCGATTATGCGAACAACTATGTCACGTACATCCGTAACTCCATCAATGCGATCGCCGGGGATACCGCAGATATCCAGATGGTAGATGCCCAGAACGATCAGGCGAAGCAAGTGGAGCAGGTGGATATTCTGCTGAGCAAGGGCGTGGATGTGCTGTGCGTGAACGCCGTTGATCCCCAGGCCGCAGCGACAATCATCAGCAAGGCCAAAGCGGCTGATGTTCCCCTGGTCTTTTTCAACAGAAGCCCCTCCGCTGACGATATGAACAGCTACGATAAATGCTGGTACGTAGGCACCACCCCCGCCGATTCGGGCAGAATGCAGGCGGAAATGGCCATGAAAGCATTTAAGGAAGATCCTTCCTTTGATAAAAATGGAGACGGTGCTCTGCAGTACGTCATACTCAAAGGAACTTTGGGACATCCGGACGCCGAAGCCAGAACAAATGCGGTGCAGGAAACCTTTGCGGCTGCAGGGTTTAAAACCGAGCTGCTCGACGTACAGCCCGGCGACTTTAAAACCCAGATCGCAAAAGACGTGACCGACGTATGGATGGGCAAATTTGGCGACAAGATCGAGATGATCCTTTCCAACAACGACGCCATGCTCCTGGGCGCAATTGAGGCCGGAAAAGCGGAAGGTTATTTTGGCGGCGGCAAAAAAATGGGTGCCATCGGTATCAACGCTCTGCCCGAAGTATTGCCCGCTATTGAAGATGGAACCATCATCGGCTCCATTCTGTCCGACGCATACAGCGAAGGCCTGAACATTTACACCATCGCTTTCAACGTTGCAACAGGTAAGGATGCATATGCTGGAATAACCATTCAGCCGGATGCAATGAAGGCCATTCGTGTACCCTACATTCCTATCGATAAGAGCAACGTCAGCGTTGCGCAAGAAATGTATGCAAAGGCTCTGAGCAAGTAACAAAACCATATTAAATCATTGGTGCATAGGGTGCGGGCGCACCTTATGCACCATTAAAGGGTGATAAGAATTGGATGCGAATAACGCAGCGGACTGCTATCTGCTGGAAATGTGCGGCATATCCAAAAGCTTCCCGGGCGTGAAAGCACTGGATGCCGTACAATTAAAAATCAGGCCATATTCCGTACATGCCCTTATCGGGGAAAATGGCGCCGGCAAATCAACGCTTATGAAATGCCTTTTTGGCATTTATCAGCGGGACGAAGGCGACATTTATTTGGATGGGACTCCCGTGGACTTCCGCAATCCGAGGCAGGCCCTCGATTGTGGCGTTTCAATGGTGCACCAGGAGCTTAACCAGGTCCAGGACCGCAGCGTAATGGAGAATATTTGGCTTGGCAGGTTCCCCATGAAGGGCATTGTTGTAGACAGCAAAAAAATGTACGAACGTACAAAGCAAATATTTGACAATCTTTCTATCTGTATTGATCCGCATGAAAAGGTAGCGAATCTTTCCGTATCGCAAAGGCAAATGACGGAAATTGCCAAGGCCGTGTCATGTGATGCTAAGGTCATTGTTTTTGATGAGCCGACCTCATCGCTTACCGAGGTAGAGGTCAAACATCTGTTTGACATTATTAAAAAATTACGCGATAACGGCTGTGGAATCATATATATATCACATAAACTGGAAGAAATACTCGAGATATCCGATGAAGTCACGGTAATGCGAGACGGCAAATGGGTATATACGGGCGAGTGCGAAACGCTCACAATCAACAAGCTGATATCTCTTATCGTTGGACGGGAACTCACGGAACGTTTTCCGCCAAGAGGCGAGGGGCCTTTCAATGAGGTTATGCTCCGCGTGGACAATCTTACGGGCGAATATGCGCCTACTGTAACAGATGCAACCTTTGAGCTCAAAAAAGGCGAGATACTTGGTATCGCAGGTTTGATGGGTTCTCGCAGGACGGAGACCGTTGAAACGCTGTTTGGCATAAGGAAACGGAAAAGCGGGACGATCCGGCTGCATGACAAACTGCTTGAAAATGCGCACCCGCGGGAGTCTATCAGCAACGGCTTTGCTCTGGTGACAGAAGAACGTCGCCATTCGGGCATATTCCCGACATTGGATATCACATTCAATAGCATAATCGCAAATATTGGCCAGTACACCAACAAGTTCGGTGTGCTCAATGAGAAGAAGATAGCCAGGGACACAAAATGGGTGGTAGATACCTTAAGCGTAAAAACACCCAACACAAGAACGAGAATACAAAATCTTTCCGGCGGAAATCAGCAGAAGGTGATCATGGGCCGCTGGCTTCTGACGGAGCCGGACATCATGCTGCTTGATGAACCTACACGGGGCATTGATGTTGGCGCGAAATACGATATCTACCAGCTGATTATCGAGTGCGCGCAAAAAGGCAGTGCGGTGATTTTTATCTCTTCTGAAATGCCCGAGCTGCTAGGCATCACTGACCGCATTTTGGTAATGAGCAACGGACGTGTCGCTGGCATTGTGGATACTGCATGCACTACTCAGGAAGAGCTGCTTAAGCTTGCCGCAAAGCACCTATAGGGAGGATAAACATGGGAGCATTACCTGTTAAACTTCAAAATAAGGGCATTAAAGAAAAGCTCATCAATAATTCCATATATATTGTTTTGCTTGCCCTGTTTGCCGTAATTATATTGATTGACCCCTCATTTATAAGCTTGAAGAACTTTGGGTTTATCCTGAGCCAATCGGCTACGCGAATGATATTCGCTTGCGCGATTGCAGGGCCTATTGTGCTGGGGGGTACGGACCTTGCCGCTGGGCGTCTGATAGGGTTTTCCAGCCTGATCACGGCCTCGTTGCTCCAGGCACCTGACTATGTGGCAAGGGTGTTTCCGGATCTGCCGGTTCTTCCGTTATGGCTTCCGATATTGCTTGCCATGCTCATTTGCGTGCTATTCTCTCTTTTCCATGGATACCTGGTGGCCAAGCTTAAGGTTGCGCCGTTTATTGCATCTCTGGGCATGCAGTTGGTTGTATATGGCCTGATGTCCGTTTATTTTGATGCGGTGAGCGATTCTGCACCTATCGGCGTATTGGACGAGCGTTTCACTGCTTTTGCGCAAAACGGCATCAACATCCTTGGCTTCCGGCTTCAATATATTATACTATATGCCGTCGTGGTGATATTTCTGGTCTGGTTCATTTGGAATAAGACCAGGTTAGGTAAAAACATGTTTGCAATCGGCGGAAATTCGGAAGCCGCAAACGTTTCTGGCGTCAATCTTATTACGAACACGCTGGCTATTTATATGCTCGCTGGCCTGCTATATGGGTTTGGTGGCGCTCTTGAGGTAGCGCGTACAGGCAGCGCAACAAATGCTCTCGGGCAAGGCTATGAGCTTGATGCGATAGCCGCGTGCGTCGTGGGCGGCGTATCCATGCGTGGCGGTATCGGCACAATCAAGGGTATTATCACAGGTGTGTTGCTGTTTCAGGTGATCAGCTATGGGTTGGTTTATATACAGGTCAATCCCTATCTTGTTTACTTTGTAAAGGGCGCCATCATTCTTGTTGCTGTGGTGATAGACACCCAAAAGACAATCAAAATGAAGTAGTGGCAATTGCTAATTAAAATTTCAGAACAACCTTCGGAGGAGACATGAATCAACGCACAATGAAGGCCGCGGTTTTGGAGCAGTTCGGAGAAGAGTTGCGCATTCGAGAGCTCCCTGTGCCAACGCCTAGCAGGGGCGAGGTTTTAATCAAGGTAAAAGCGAGCGGGCTTTGCGGGACGGATTTGCATATCCAGGACGGACGCTTGCCTACTATCAGGCTACCCTATGTTCCGGGTCACGAGACCGCGGGGGAGGTATGCGAACTGGGCGAGGGCGTGGAAGGGTTTGAGAAGGGTGACGCGGTGATTGTTGCAATCGATATTGTGTGCAATCATTGCCGGTTTTGTGTCACGGGAAGAGCGAATTTATGCACAAACCTTATCCGGCTCGGGTTTGAACGCAATGGCGGGCATGGAGAATATATGGTGGTGCCCGCGGAGAATTTACTCAAATTCAATAAAAGCGTGCCGTTTGAAAAAGCGGCCATTATACCGGATGCTGTTGCTTGCATGTATCATGCCATCAAGAATCAGGGGAATGTTCGTGCCTCGGACAATGTATGCATCATGGGAATAGGCGGCATAGGCTTTCAAGGCATCCAGATAGCCAAGCATTTCGGGGCCACCGTTTTCTGCACGAGCCGGAATGATAAGAAGCTGGATATCGCAAAAGACTTCGGAGCTAGCCGTGGGATCAATACGCAAACCACCGATCTCTATAAAGCGATAAAGGAATTCACCCACAATGAGATGTGTGATGTTGTCTTTGACAATATTGGAAGCGCCTCCTCTGTGCAGGCCAGCTTAGACATCTGCAGGCCGGGCGGGAAGGTAATACTGGTTGGATATAATGAAGAAACCTATCAGGTACGGTTCCAGACGATGGTCATGAAAGAGAAGGAAATCATCGGCATCCGGGGCAGCAACCGCAGGGATCTCATAGAAACAATACGGCTTGTAGAGCAAGGCGTCCTAGACCCGTATGTCTCCAATCAGTACAATCTACAGGATATCAACGAGGCTATGGCTTGCCTTAGAGAAGGAAAATCTCTTGGCCGGACAGTGCTTACCATGTAATGCATCGTATGGGATCGATCAGGAGGAGGCTGGACGCTTATGTGGATGGCTGCGATCTTGTGATGATTTCACCCATTTGAGTCAATACGGCACGCAGGGGCCTGCGTATTTCTATTCAGGAGCAGAACGAATGTCAGAAAGAGCTTTATTGTTCATAGGTACTTATACGCAACCTATTTTGCACGGCACAGGCAACATACTTGTTGGACGCGGGCAAGGTATTTATCATGTTGAACTGGACATTGAAACGGGTCGTTTCTGTGATAGTCGGCTGGTAATCGAAACGCCAAATCCTTCCTATTTATGCTTATCCCCCTGCGGTCGTTATCTTTACGCCGTTAATGAGCTAAAGGAATATGACGGCAAGGCGCAGGGCTCCGTTTCCGCCTTCGAGATCGACGGAGAACGTGCTGTTCTGATCAATACCAAGCCCACAGGAGGCACCGATCCCTGCCATGTTGCGGTAAGCCATGACGGCAGGTTGCTTGTGGTATCCAATTTTATGAGCGGCAGCATCATCGCCTATTCCATAGGCGACGATGGCGCTCTTTGTGGCGACGGGCAATTTTTTCAGCACGAGGGTTCCGGAAAGGATCCCTTGCGCCAAAGCAGCCCGCATGCGCATGCCGCCACTTTCGACCCGGCGGATCATTTTGTGCATGTTCCTGATCTGGGGATGGACGAAATCAGAACGTATCATTATGATCCTGCTGCCGCAAAGCTGAATTTTCATGCATCCTATGTAGCGGCTCCCGGAGCGGGTCCTCGCTATTGTGAGTTCCATCCTTCCAATGGATTGTGCTACAGCATCAACGAATTGGGCTGCACGATAGATGTTCTTGCCTGGGATGCCCAGGCCGGAACGCTGGCCAATCTCGATACGGTATCTACGCTGAGCGCCGATTATGAAGGGAAAACGATTTGTGCGGCGCTGCATATTACGCCGGACGGGCGCCATGTATATGGCTCGAACCGTGGCCATGACAGCATTGCGGCGTTTGCTGTGCAGCCAGACGGCAGGCTTAAAAACATAGGCTTTTTCCCGAGCGGCGGCAAGACCCCGAGAGATTTCAACTTGGATCCCACGGGGCGGTATCTTGTTGTTGCCAATCAGGACAGCGACTGTGTTACGGCATTTGAGATCGATCCCAACAGTGGGCGGCTCCGGTTTACGGACGAAATCCATATTCCCACGCCCGTATGTATTCTGAGTCAACGAAATTGACAGAATAGGCGCACGCTTGTTATACTCGCAATAGTTGGAGGTATTTTCCATATGCAATCAAAAGACCGATCAAAACGTGCATTGATCACATCCAATGATGTTGCCCGGCGCGCGAATGTCTCGCAGGCCACCGTTTCCCGCGTGTTCAGCAATACAGCGCAGGTCAAGCCGGAAACGATTAGCCAGGTTCTAAAGGCGGCTGAGGAACTGGGATACCGCCCCAACGCGATTGCAAGGAGCCTTACATCCAACAAAACAGACATGATTGCGGTTGTTTCGGTCAATTTTGATAACCCGTTTTATCAGACGTTGTTAATCAAAATGGCCCATATGGTCGCCAGCATGGGCAAAAAGATGATGTTTATCCAATCTCCTTTCGAGCAGGCGCTTGACGATATTCTTTACCAGGTGATGGAGTATCAGGTGGATGGCATAATCGTTCTCTCCGCTGCGCTGTCCTCCAAAATGGCCTCTGAGTTCGCGCGTGTACGTACGCCGCTTGTGGTGTTCAACAAACACTTTGACGGCCGCAATTATTTTTCGGTCTGCTCGGATAACATCGATGCGGGACAACTGGTTGCGGAGCATATGGTCCAGAAAGGTTATCAAAGCTTTGGCTTTATTTCCGGCGATCTGCTGAAACAGACGAGTGAATTCCGCTTCCGCGGATACACGCAATGCCTTGAGCAGCATGGATTTAAAGACTGCATCGTGGCTGCGGGAGATTACAGCTACCGCTCGGGCCATGAAGCCCTGCTCTCCATGCGGCAAAAAGGAGATCTGCCGGAGGCTGTGTTCTGTGTGAACGACCTGATGGCATTGGGCGCTATGGATGCCGCGCGGCGGGAGCTGGGGCTTCGTGTCCCGGAAGACATCGCGTTTGTGGGGTTTGATGATCTTGAGCAGAGCCGGTGGGGTTCTTACCAGCTTACCTCGGTACAGCAACCAATTGATGAAATGATAGAATACACCAAAAACTATCTATCCAAGAAATTTGAAAATGCGGATACAAGCGGGGGATACATGCTCTTAAAGTGCAAGCTGATCCCGCGCACGTCTTCCTGACTTAGGCCCCGGCAGTACTGCGATCTCTCGATTGACTGGAAGGGTGAATGAAATGAAAGTGGTTATGTATGGTACGGAAATTTGCCCGGATTGCGTGGAGGCAAAGTCGATATTGACGGCGTCGGCCGGGGTTGAGTTGGATTACAGGGATATCACAAAAAGTACAAAGACATTAAAGGAGTTCCTGGCTCACAGGGATCATGATGCGCTGTTTGCTCCGGTCATTGCGGCAGGCAATATCGGCATTCCGCTTTTTATTCCGGAGGATGGCTCTGTAACGTTTAAGATACGCGATTTCCTGAACGTGGAGGAGCCGGTACGGGCGGAAAGTTCCTGTTCCGTTGATGGGAAGGGGCATTGTTAGGCCCAATGGATATTACAAAAGGGCGTCGGAATAAAATTCCGACGCCCTTTTCGCATGACATTAAGGTAAGGGAACT
>JAEYSE010000126.1 GCA_023435025.1 Bacillota bacterium | reverse complement strand
CGTTGCAGCGCCGACGTCTTTTTTTTAATATGGGGAAACTACGTTTCCCCATACCCTTTCCTTAAGAACGTTGCTTCCCTGCCCGAAAGCTTCTCTCTTAGATCAACCCTTCCCACTTTTCGGTCAGCGTTTTCAGGTCGGCTTCCAGTATCGTCAGCTTCAGCGGCATATCCGGCGAGCGGCGAACGAGGCTGCGGTCAATGAGCGTCTGCAGCGCGCGCAACTGCTCCTGCAGCTTGTAACCATACGCCCGGCCCTTGATGTCCACGGCCTCGGGCTGCACGGCCACGGCGGCGACTTCGCCCGCCCGCTCCAACTCGTACCATTCGCCCAAACCCGGTACCACAGCGGCATAGCCCTGAACCTGAAGCACGCCCTGGAAGGCAAGAAGCGCCTCCTCTTCTCCGTGTATCAGGAATACCTGCTGGGGTTTGGGAGAAAAACCTTCAAGCCAGGCCACAAGCTCGGATTTCCCCGCATGGCCGGAAAACCCTTCGATCTGTACGATATTTGCGTTAACGCGCACCTCTTCACCAAATAGCTTCACCTTTTTTGCGCCGTCCACCAGCATCCGCCCCATTGTGCCTACCGCCTGATAGCCCACAAACAGCACGGTACTGTCCGCGCGATAGAGGTTGTGCTTAAGGTGGTGGCGAATACGCCCGGCGTCCGCCATGCCCGAGGAGGAAATAATGATTTTGCTGGCTTTGTCGTCGTTGATGAGTTTCGATTCCTCCGCCGTCTGCGCCACGCGCAGGGTGGGAAAATCAAAGGGTGAGCCGGTCTTTGCCATTTCACGCGCGTCCTCATCGTAATAGCCTTCGGCGCAACGCTCGTATATCTTGGTGGCGTCAATGCCCAGAGGGCTGTCGATATACACCGGCACATGTTCAAGCTCGGGCAGCTTACCCTTTAACATAATGCGCTTGATGTAGTACAAAAGCTCCTGCGTCCTGCCTACGGCAAACGAAGGAATGACAATGTTGCCGCCGCGCGCGAGGGCGGTGCGGAATGCTTGCACCAGCTCCGCTTCCTTATCCTCTTCGGTGCTGACTTCATGCTCGCGGTCGCCGTATGTACCTTCCAGTACGACAAAGTCCGCCGTGTCAATCGTCTCCGGATCCTCCAATATGGGCCTGTCCCCGCGCCCGACGTCGCCGGAAAACACCACTTTGCCGGTTTTATCGCCTTCCGTCACCCAAATCTCCACAGCAGCAGAGCCCAACAGATGGCCGATGTTTTTTAAGCGGACTTTGACGCTCGGGAGGAGCTGCACCGCTTCGCCATAGGAAATGCCGCGGTAAAGCTTGAGCGCGTTCTGCGCGTCCTCAATGTCGTAGAGCGGTTCTACGGCAGGCTTGCCCGCGCGCATGTTCTTCCTTGTTTGCCATTCGGCCTCCTGCATCTGGATATGCGCGCTGTCCGGCAGCATGATGGTGCAAAGCTGCGCCGTTGCTTCCGTGCATAGTATGGGGCCGGAAAACCCGCGTTTCACGAGCAGCGGCAAAAGGCCGCTGTGATCGATATGCGCATGGGTCAGCACCACGGCGCTGATCTCCTTGGGATCAAACGGGAATGTATCCTCGCCGTAAATCCCCTTTGCGTCCTCGCCCTGACGCATACCGCAATCCACCAGCAGTTTGCCGCCCTCCCAGGAAAGCAAGTGACACGAGCCAGTAACCGTGCGCGCCGCGCCGAAAAATGCAAGTTTCATACAACAAGTCCTTTTCGCTTTTGTTTACAAGATAGGATACCCCGGAGTAGGACGGGATGCCCACATCCCGCCGAACAGAAATTTGTTGCGGCGTCATGAGGCATGCCGCCCTACACTTATCACATGATAATCCGGCTATTCTTTGAGGGCTGCGCGGCTTTTACCGAAATAGCACACGGCAAGCGTGCCCGGCCCGCAATGGCAGCCGATGACGGGGCCCACCGGATTGATGCGTACCCCCTTGGGGCCTACCGCTTCCTTGAGCATCTCCACAAGCAAATTCGCTTCGTCCATGCAATCCGCCTGGCAGATGGTGATTTCCTGCTCCTCCTGCCGGTCAATGGTGGCGGCGCAACGGTCCACCAAAAAGCGAAGCGCACGTTTGCGACCCTTGATTTTTTCCAGCGGCACAAGCTGCCCCGCCGGGCTTTCATATAGAACCGGCTTAATTTCAAGCACTGTGCCGAAGAACGCGGCGGCGCCGCTTAAGCGCCCCCCGCGCTTGAGATACTCAAGATTATCCACCGTGAAGAGCGCGCAGGCGCGCTGCTTGTTGGCTTCTACCCAATCCCGGATTTCATCGAGCGTATGCCCTTCTTCCTGCATGCGGGTGGCTTCTTCTACCAGCATGGCAAGCGGCGCGGATATGGCTAAAGTATCCACAAGTTCTATGCGGCGCTCGGGATATTTTTCTCTGAGTTCCGCCGCAGCTGCCAACTCGTTCTGGAATGTACCGGAAAGCGCCGATGAAAACGCGATGTGCAAAATGTCCCTGCCCTGTTGTAAAAAAGGTTCAAAATATTCAATAATTTCGTTGGGGTTGCGCTGGGCAGTGACCACGGTTGCGCCATTTCGCATTTTATCATAGAACGCTGGAATGTCGGTCTCTCGGCCGAGATCATAGGTAAGCTCCACGCCGTTGATGACGTAGGGCATGCGCAGTACGCCTACTCCCGTGCGATCCTCCCATAAAAACGGGAGTTCGGAATTGGATTCCGTGGTGATAACAAAGTTCTTATCCATCGGCAGGACTCCTTTAAAGTTTTTGGATGTGATGTCGACGTCATTGCCTGCTGCTGCCAAAAAACGCGACGCCCACAGCGCCGGGACCCGCGTAGCTGCCGCAGATGGGGCCCATGGGCAGTATGGTTGCGTCCGCGCATCCGGCCGCCAACAGAAGTTCGCTTAAGCTCTTTGCAAGTTCCGGCGCATCCGCATGCGTAACGCCCACCACCTGTTTGTTGAGCGCATAACCCAGCCGCTCCGCTGCGTCCACCAGAGCATTGAGCGCGTCCTCTTCGCTGCGGGCCTTTTTTTCCAAAGCCAAAAGGCCGTTGGCGTCCATACGGAGTACTACCCGGCGGCCCATCAGCTCACCGATCGCCCCGCCTTCGTATAAACCCCCTGCGCGCAGCCATCTGGTATCCTGCGGCAGCAGCAGGGCGTTGACATAGCGGCGGTTCTCCACAACCCATTTGGCGACCTCATCCATGCTTTTTCCCTCAAGCCGCATGAATGCCGCCTCGAATACCAGCATACCCTGCGCCGCGGCGCAGCAGAGCGTATCCACCACTACGATCCTTCGTGCGGGGTAACGCGCAATGAGCTCCTCGCGGGCATGCTGAGCCGCAACAAATGTACGGCTCAAGTGCTTGGAAAGCGTCAGCATGAGGATATCCCGCCCGGCAACTAGATGCGGCTCCCACAGCGTAATAAACGCTTCGGGCAATACCGGTATGGTGCTCACCGCCGTGCCATTGCGCATGGCAAAATAGAAAGCGGAAAGATCGGTTTCGCGCCCGAGATCATAGGTATAAGCGGTGTCGTCCATTTTGTAATGCAGATGCGCAAGCTCTATCTGCTGCTGCTTTGCGCTGCCCCAGGGCATATCCGCACTGGTGTCCGTAAAGAGTACATAGGCACTTTCCTGGCTCATAATGGCGACCTCTTTTGCAGGCTGATGCTACCATTATAGCCGATGCGCCCCCCATTTACAAAAAAAATATGCCGTCACTAGGCTTTATGCTTAGCCATGACGGCATTGTAGGATCTTAGATGTATCTTGCTTTAGTTCCTGCGGCTGCGGTTGGCAATGCTCAAAAGCCTGAGGAAGTTCGCCAAACTTGCCAAGGCGGCTACCACATAGGTGAACGCGGCGGCGCGCAGCACCTTTTTAGCCTGCGGTACTTCTTCGTAGCTTAAATATCCGCCGGAAGAGAGCATTTCGATCGCGCGGCTTGAAGCATTGAATTCCACGGGAAGCGTCACAACCTGAAACAGAAGCATTGCGCCAAACAGTATGACGCCCACTATCGCAAGATTGTAATTACTGAACAGCAGGCCCGCGATGACAATAAACGGCGCGGCCTGCGAGCCAAAGCTTGC
>JAEYSE010000084.1 GCA_023435025.1 Bacillota bacterium | reverse complement strand
AATCGTTGAGGCAGCGTTAAACAGGCAGTGGAATAAGATGCACAAAAAGGTGCTGCCTGTTACTTTTTTGATTGCACCATACGCAAAAGATATACCAATAACATAAATGGCGAATATAAGAAAGCTCTCATTATATTGACCTACTCCCGGAATATAAAAAAGAGGTAAATGCCAAATCGACCAGATTATGCCCGTGACCAACGCAGACACAACAAAGCCGGCTTTCCTTTCGAGCGCAGGTTGCAGTATATGCCGCCATCCGGTTTCCTCATGCCCGCCGCCAATAAGCATGAAAGGGGTCAGGTATAAGAAAGTGTATATCGGTTTCATTTCCCCGACGCCGCTAATACCGATTACAATCGCATAGTATAGGGCACATAGGCCGACCGTTAAAAGATACATCCAAATCGGCCTTTTAACATCGAACATTGTTTTCAACCATGCGGTAAACCCTTTTACGAGCCCGTTTCTCTTTAATACAAAGTAAGAAGCAAGAGCCGGAGACCCGGCGCCGATAATATACAGGGGGTACAGCCAGGGGGTATCCGTCATAAATACACCCATCTTTGCGGCGGCAAAACAAATCCCCCAGAACGTAATCATGATAGCAAAGGTTAACAGAAGAAACGGTATTACTGTTTTTTTACTATGTATACTATTCATCGTATTCATCCTTTCCTTTCGGGGATAAGCAGGGCTTCCTCCTTGAGCTTTTCCCCGGCCTCGGTAATGGTGATGATAACCGTGCGCTCGTCCTCACGGGAGCGCTCGCGCGTAACGAGGCCCTTGCTTTCAAGCCATTTCAATAGCGGCGTCAAAGTGCCGGAATCGAGATACAGGTGCTCCCCAAGCTCTTTTACGCTTACATAGTAGGGGAAAGATACTTCGATTTATTCCATTTGTCGTGAGTCTTCGGTTAAACATAATGGGAAGCCTGACTGTTATTTAGTTTTATCGTCCTTTATTTAAAACCTTTGTATTATCTGGAAACTCACGTCAATACTAATAATCCAATAGAAGGAGTGATTCTATGCTGCCAGCCAGCCCGCTAATTCAACAATATTTGAATTATCTTATCACTATTAAAGGCCGAAGTCATCATACTATTCAAGAGTACAGGACTGACCTTCAATCGTTTTTTCGCTTTGTCTCGATGACCCGTCGAGAAAACCACGAAGATTTCTCTTACGTAGATTTAAACTTTATTAAATCCATCAGTCTAAGCGATATGTATGCTTTTATTTCATATTGTCAGCTTGAACTTCACTCATCAGCAGGAACCAGAGCCCGCAAAATCGTATCCATTCGGCAATTCTGGAAATACCTCAAGACTAAGGCCCATTTAATTGACAATAATATTGCTGAGGAACTAGAGACACCGAAGCTACCTAAGCGAATTCCAAAGTATTTAACCCTTGAAGAGTCTGTTCGTTTACTGATTCAAACAAAGTCTTCGTCGCCTCGAGATAATTGCATTATAACTCTTTTTCTTAATTGCGCTCTCCGGCTATCAGAATTAGCGAGTTTAGATGTTGATCAAATCGGTGGGAACGTTTTGAACGTAGTTGGGAAAGGTAATAAGGAGCGGAAGATATTTATTACGCCAGCTGTAAAACAAGCATTATCTGAATGGCTTCCGCTCAGAAATGCTATGAATGCAGAGACTGCAGCACTTTTTCTTTCTAGAAATCATCAACGTATTACCACGAGGGCTATTCAAGATATTGTGAAAAAACATGTTATTGCTGCTGGGTTGAATCCTACAGTAATCTCTACTCATAAACTTCGACATACGGCTGCTACGCTCATGTATAAATATGGACGAGTTGACATTCGATTATTGCAGCAAATCCTCGGCCACGAGAGCATAGCCACAACAGAAATCTATACCCATGTAGATGAGGCTCAATTACAAGCAGCAGTCAATTCAAACCCACTAGCGATGATGTTTAGTTGAATTAAAGCTTGGATCTAGTTCTAACTAAGCCCGGATAATCGCTTGGGTTAAACATACTGCGAAGTTTGGATAATCGCTTGGGTTAATGCGAAGTTTGGATAACCGCTTGGATAAACATAATCGGAAGTTCACGTCTCGTAGCTGCTGATAAGCAAAATGCAAAGTTCGTTATTGTAACTTCAGCATAGCAGATGGATCAGTTTGCCATGAATAATTTAATAATGCGTTCTAAACTCCTCTCACGAATAGGAATCACCACTTCATATCACAGCTCCATGCTCAAAAATGCCTAACCATTTCTGTTGATGATTGCAAGCTGGCTGGCATGTACGAGTTTATACTGTTGGCCGATAAGAAAAAACATCAATAATCGATAGGAGGTAGAAGTCACCAACGAGAATAAGAATGCTGACGATCTTCCTGACCATTTGCATGATTTTTACCATGCTGCCTGTGGGTGCGCTGGCGGTAGAAACGCCGCCGGAGCCTGCAAGTATAGGCGAGATCAACGCCTTGAACGGGTATCCCGTTCAAGGCGGCTTTTTATGTGAGAAGGACAGGAATCGCTGGAAAATGGGCACTGTTCTGCTTGTGAGATTTTGTGATACCCCCGTGCTAGGATGGATAGAAGACGGGGAAGGAGGGAGATCTTTTGCGCATATTTGTGGTGGATGATGAAAAACCCTGCCTCGATGAGCTTGTCTATATGCTTTCCAAACAGGAAGACATGGAAATCGTGGGTGCGTATACAAACCCGGCAAAGGCGCTTGAAGCATTAACGGATTTAAAACCGGATGCGGCCTTTGTTGACCTTCTGATGCCGCGCTTAAACGGAGAGGAACTTGCAGCGCGCATGTATGCACACAACCCCGCCCTGAAGATTGTGTTCGTTACAGCTTACGCCAAGGAGCTTGCAAATCTCGGGGACAGCCCGGCGTCGGGCAGCCTTTTAAAGCCCGTGAGCGAAATAAAGCTGCAGGAGTTGTTGCGGCGTTTATCGGTTTGATCCATCTGCAAAGGAGGGACAGAACATGAAGAGAAAGCAATTTTTATGCCTGCTGCTGTGCGCTGCGTTGGTGCTCACGATGCTGCCGGTCTCTGCAATGGCATCCGTGGCAAATGAAGATTTTGACGCTTTCGGCGCTGCTTCACCGAGTTTTTCAAACCCGCTCACCGTGAACGGATGGCAAATCGGTGTGTACGACTCCGACGGGGTAGCCGACGCAAATTCGATTACTGTTACAGATGACGGTTCGTATACCGGTCTTGCAGGCAGCGGCGATTATGCGCTTTCTGTTTCGAGCTCATCAAAGAATACTAAGCTTTATGCGCAGTTCAAAGCTTCCGGCCGTTTCAGTCTGGGATCTTTTGTATTCGACGGTGAAGACGGCGTCAGTTATACATTGGTAGGATATCGGGATGGCAAACCCGTTACGAATGCATACTATGGCTTTCCCGTAGGAACGCAAACAACGGTTGACTTCCTAAGCCATCCGGTATTTCATGATATTGATGAATTTCGTATTTATAGACAGGGCACCTATACGAACGGGTTAGTGTTCTGCCTGGATGAAATTTGCATCGCAGAGCATGCGACTGTTCCGATTATCCTTTCATCCGACCTGGAAGATGGTAAGAGGGGTACGCCATACAGCCAGACTCTTGGGGCCGCCGGTGACACGCCCATGAGTTGGAGCACTGATGGAGGTAGCCTGCCGGATGGCTTAACACTATCAAGTGACGGTGTTATTTCCGGTACGCCAACAAAGATGGGTTCATTCACTTTTACAGCCAAGGCCTTAAACAGCGCGGGAAGCGATACAAAGACGCTGAGCATCACCATTAATCACGGAGATCATTTCAGCCTTGCCCCCGGCGGCACCTATTATTTTGACCTGTCGGCACAAGATATTCCGGGTAGTGTGACCGGTACGGATACCAGCCTAAAATGGGTGCCCTTCACCTACGCAGGAACCATATACGCCTATTCGCGCACATCGGCGGGCGTTAGTACGGATGCAAACGTATCTGTCAGCGAGCGCAGCCTGTTTGTGGCGGATAACATTGTGACTCATGATGTCTCTTGGGATGAGTTGGATGACGAGGATCTTATCTTCGGCAGAGGCTACAACAGCGGCGGCGTTTCTTACAAGCTCCGTTCCCTTTCCGTAGGAAGTGATAATAATAAACAATCAGGGTGGGCACTGCGGGGGGTGCCGTTAAGCAACGAATGGGATCAAATTATTGCCGAGTCTAAGGCGTATATCCGAAATGATTCTTCTTCCTATACTTGGGGGCAGGACACCGAGCTTGGTGATTCGGACTACCGGATGGTTCGTGCGTTCGACGTCCTAAAAGGGTACCATTCTATATGGTCGAATCGGGGCATCGGTTTCCGCCCCGCCCTTGAAATCCTGAACCCTGCCGCACTGGGCACCGACGGATTGAAAACCGTGACTTTCAATATGGGAGGCAACGGCACGATAGGCAGCGGCACAATGACCTCTGCCACAGTAGTTTATACCGGCAAGCTAACCCTGCCGTATATTTCACCGGCAAATGGCTTTCACTACTCCGGTACGGGAACAGGCGTACTCGGCTGGTACGATGGAACCACATTTTATCCACCGGAAACAGCGCACGACTTTCCCACGGGTACGGTCTTGGCGCCAGCATACAGCGGTGATACGGATCCTGGCTTTACGCCCGGCTGCACCATCTATTTCGATCTTTCGGCACAGGATATTCCGGGAACGGTTAACTCGGCTCTGCCAGACACCAGCCTGAAGTGGGTTCCCTTCACTTATGTTGGGACATTAAGCGCCTATTCCCGGACGAATCAAGGTGTCAGCACAGCCGACAATATTACCATCAGTTCCCGTAAGTTATTTCTTGCGGATTATAATGTGACGACTTCTGTTTCTTGGGATAACCTCAAAAGCAAAAGCCTTATATTTGGAAAGACCTATAATAGATACAATATGGATTATAAGCTTCGCGCCCCATCGGTGGGAAGCGGGTACTCGTCTCCCAATTCGCCAGCCGCCAATGAATGGGATAAGATCTACGAAAAGGAAAGCGGCTTCATCAAAAACTGGAGTGGCAGTGCCTCATGGGGTCAAGACTCATCTTCTGCTGCATCGGAAGGGCAGTCGATCTGTGTCATACGGGGCAATGACGGTGTGAGAGCTGTAAGCGCAGCCTATACCAGTGCGAGTGCGAGCGGTTTCCGCCCCGTCCTTGAAATCCTGAACCCTGACGGTCTGAAAACCGTTACATTTGATATGGGTGGTAATGGAACTCTGGGCAACGGTTTGCTTACCTCCGCCACCGTGGTCTGCAGCGGGACGCTAACATTGCCACAAATTACGGCAGGGAACGGATTTACCTACACAGGTTCCGGCTCGAGCACACTCGGCTGGTATGCCGGAACCACATTTTATGCGCCGGGAGCAGCTCCGTCCCTTGCCACGGGTACGATATTGATACCCGGATACAGCGGCACGACTCTTGCCATTTCCACACCATCCCTGCCAAACGGTACGGTGGGTATGGCTTATAGCCAGACTCTCACTGCAACCGGTGAACCCTTCGTATGGAGCATAGACAGCGGCGATCTGCCGGACGGCCTGACGCTTTCCGGTTCCGGCGTCATATCCGGCACGCCCACAGTAGAAAGCACCTTCAACTTCACCGTCAAAGCCGAGAACAGTGTGGGAAGCGATACGCAGGAGCTGAGCATCACCATCAACCCGGCTCCTGTCGCCCCGTCCATCACCACAACCTCCTTACCAAATGGCACGGTGGATAAAACCTATAGCCAGACCCTTGCGGCTGACGGCGATACGCCCATCATATGGAGCCTGGAAAGCGGCAGTCTTCCTCTTCCGGGTGGCCTAACGCTCTCAAGCGGCGGCGTCATATCCGGTACGCCGACAGCGGCGGGAACGTTTAGCTTCACGGTTAAGGCGGAGAACAGCACGGGCAGCGATACGCAGGAGTTAAGCATCACCATCAACCCGGCACCTGTCGCCCCGTCCATCACCACCACCTCCCTTTTAGGCGGCACGGTGGGTACGGTTTATAGCCAGACCCTCGCGGCTACAGGCGATGCGCCCATCACATGGAGCCTGGAAAGCGGTAGTCTTCTTCCGGGTGGCTTAACGCTCTCAAGCGGTGGCGTCATATCCGGTACGCCGACAGTGGCGGGGACGTTTAGCTTCACGGCTAAGGCGGAGAACAGTACGGGCAGTGATACTCAGGAGTTAAGCATTGAGATAAGCCCATCAGCGCCAACCGGCACGGCTCCAACTATCACCACCACCTCCCTTATAGGCGGCACGGTGGGTACGGTTTATAACCAGACCCTCGCGGCTACAGGTGATACGCCTATCACATGGAGCCTGGAAAGCGGTAGTCTTCTTCCGGGTGGCTTAACGCTCTCAAGTGGTGGCGTCATATCCGGTACGCCGACAGCGGCGGGAACATTTAGTTTCACTCTGAAGGCAGAGAATAGCGAAGGACAGGACACACAGTCCCTAAGCATTGTAATCAGCCTTCCGACCCCGCCCCCGATTATCACAACGAACTCATTGCCAAACGCCATAATGCTTATGGAGTACAACCATGACTTGTCCGTGATCAGCGAAACGCCCGTCACCTGGGATATGGTAGGCCCATTCCCCAATAATGGCCTGAGCTTTTATGACGGCACCATCTCCGGCACGCCGCTGACGAGCGGAACTTTCTATTTCACCGTCAAGGCTACAAACAGCGGAGGGTATGTCACAAAGGAATTGAGCATTACCATTCTGCCTTCAATGCCTCCGATAATTATCACAACCGTCTTGTCGGACGGAATGGTGGGCACGCCCTACAGTGAGGCCCTTATCGCCGATGGCGCTATGCCCATTACATGGACGCTAGAAAGCGGCAGCCTGCCGACTGGTCTGACGCTATCAAGCGGCGGCAGTATTTCCGGCACGCCGTCAACGGCAGGGACATTTACCTTCACACTCAAGGTGGAAAACAGCGAAGGCTCTGGTACAAAGGAATTGCGTATAGTGATAAGCTCCGGCGGCACCGGTGGCTCCCAGGGCGGTCCATCCTATACCAGACGTACTTTAACCGACGTTCCGACAGGCCTCAAGGTATCCGGCAACGATATTTCGGCGAGCGCGAAGCTTGTGGTATCCCCGCTCGACCTGAATACAACGGGCAGCGACGCTGTCTCCGCCCGCATACGGGAGGCAATCGAAAAGGGCCAACTGATCACCGGCTACGACATCCGTCTGGTTGGCGGTTTCCATGGTAAAATTACGGTTTCCTTCCCGGTGGGAGCGGAATACAACGGGCGGACAGTAACCATTCTCCATTTTATCAACGGACGGATGGAGACCTATACCGCCGTGGTGGAGAATGGGGTGGCAAGTATTCGTGTAAGCAGTCTCTCTCCCTTTGTAGTCCTCAATACAGGGGTTACCGTCCCGGCATATGAGGTGACCGATCCGCCGAAAACTGGCGACGCTTCAGTACAAATCGGCTTTGCAATGCTTGGGATGGCGGCAGCCTGTATGGGCGTGCTCATTCATACGACGAAAAAGAGTATAACCCTCTTGCCTGCTATAAGCAGTTTAAGTATGGTTGCTTTGGTTGCTGGCATGACAGTGGTTCATATCCGGCGGTACAAGAAGGAAAGTGCTAACTGACATAGAGGAATAACAACAAAGGGCTTGTGCCGGTTTTAAGCATACGCCCTTTATACTGTTGAACTATTTAGATTTATCGTTATTGGTCTAAAGAGGAACGATTACCCCTGTTCGTTGTGACTCAAATATCGATTGCTCTTATTCGTTGTGATTTTAGATTTCACTTCATCGCGCCGAGATAAATATAATGGGAAGTTCTGCTTGCCTTAAAAGGTAAGCCTTTTATTTCTTCGGCGAGTAGGTTTCCGGATGCGTCCTCAACATAAACAATGAACCCCCCTGCGCTCATTTGGCCAAGGGGGTTCAAACCTCATAGCGAAAGAAAAGTATGGGAAAACGAAATCCTTCTTGCGTCTACGCTCGATATTACTTGCTTCTTGGATTCCCAAACCATAAATCCTTTTATAGATGTGTTCTCCCAGTTTTGCGCGCACGAAATAATGGTCCCGCTGATTTAGGTATTTAGCTGCTTTAAGGCACAAGAAAAACAAAACCCGCAGGATCTATGATCCACGGGTTACATGCTAGGATAAGAAAAATCAGGCCAATTATTCTCTGCCAGAACTTTCGTGTGCAACGATATGTTTTTTTCATAGCATTATATCCGTTGGAGAACCGATTAGGAAGTACATCCTCTGGCAACGACACCATGCACCCAGCCAACATCACAACTGTTAAGAATAATGCCAAAAATGCTGTTATCTTTTTCATCGTTCCACCCCCATATGAATTGACTTCGTCCAGATATATCCCAGAATAGGATATTATATACAGCTTGAAGTTCTTGACATTACGGCCACCGCTACAATAACCGTGGGGGCATTTTTATTACTTATACGATAGTGGTATACAAATACGCCCTGTGTTCCAAGAAGCGCGCTTATACGGGTGATAAAATCCTATTCCTCCTCCGTTTCCTCCTCCGTGGGGTGCGTTATCAAAACGATATATTCTTTATAACTTTTAAATTTAGACATATTTTTACATAAACCCGCAAAAACATCGGTAGCTGTGGTGTTTCCGGCCTTGCTAAAATGAAGTGTGGCGCTCTGCCCGCCGGATGCGCGGCGTCATTCACGTCTTTTAGGCTGCTTTCTATACATAAGAAATGGGGGGTAACACGCATGCAACATAAGCAATCCAAACGGCTGTTTTCTCTGCTGCTTTCTCTCGTTCTGATCCTTTCTCTGTTTCCGTTGACCGCCTCTGCCGTGGCGACGCCGGGCAAGGGACCCATCGTATTTCATGAAATCTATTCCGGCGGCGGAAATACCGGCGCGGTCTATAACCAGAAGTATGTCGTGCTCAAAAACATCGGCACTGAAAGTGTGGATATCGGCGGGTATACCGTATGGCGTGCCAGTGCCACCGGTGTATTCAGTACCACCGGAGGGATGTACTATACCATTCCGTCCAATACAGTGCTTGCCGCAGGGGCATACTGCTTCATGTATATGCAGTTAAACAGCAGTGGCCAGGGAGCGGCGCTCCCGGCACTCGTTCCTTCCTCCAACCTTGTGATCCTGCCGGGGGCAGCAACTTTTAACCCGAGCGCGACCAACGCGAAGCTTGCGCTGACGACCGACGCTACCGTTCCAACCGACCCTTCCAGCACAAGTGTCGTGGATTTTATCGGCTACGGGAGCGCCAATCAGTCTTATATCGCACCGGCGGTAGTCGGTGAGAACTCAAAGTCTTTCCTGCGCACCGCGTATAACGCCGACAACTCTTTAGATTATTCGAAGGTAACGCCGGACGTCTCCTATTTGATGGTAACGCCCGAGCCTGGAATACCCGATCCCATTACGTCCATTCCCGAGGGCGCAGTAGACATCAACGCCGCCCTTGTTGAAACCAGCGGGTCCCTGACGGTTGTGGGGCAGCTTGTATACCGCTACGGCAACAATGATACCGCCAATACAGCGATATTGCAGGACGTGATTGACGGCAAAATCGTGGCGCTGCAAGTCTACAACGCGTTGAGCGGGTTTGCAGTTGGCGATATCCTTAGCGTGACCGGGACGAGAGGCGCGTATGGCGGCGTTCCGCAGCTGAGCGGCGTAACGGCAACCAAACTTTCGAACGCCGCACCCATTGCAGCACAAGAATTTAATACAATCGACGAACTGCTTGCGAATAAAAGCAACCTGCTTTCAGAATGGGTGCTGCTAAAGGACGTCACACTGGGTGCGCATGGAGGCACCGGAAACACCACCATCACCGATATAAACAGCAAAACAATCCCCATATACCGCGCTGCTTCCTACCCTGCAGGCGTCGTCGCGGGGGATACCGTAAACCTGTATGCATGCCTGTCCAAATATAACGCTACCGACCAGCTTCGGGTGGGCTTGAGCTCTGACTATGTTGTCACCAGCGACAAAACCGCTCCTGCCATCACCGTTCCCGCCACCATACTCCCGGCCGAGCTCGGAAAGGACTATCCCGTTTCCCTGGAGATTGCGGATAACGTGGGCGTCACGGAAGCCAAGCTCACGTATACCATTGGCGGAATCGGCACGACGATTGATCTTATAAAGAACGCTTCCACCGGCAAATATGAAGCCGTAATCCCAGGAGCCATCATCGTTTCAGGTATTCCGAAAATTGATGTAAGCGTCACCGCGAAAGACGCAAAAGCCAACATCGGGACGGCAACGTTTGAAATCCCCGTAGCCGATTTCCCGCAGGTCACCGAAGTCAGCCCCGCACCCAACAGCGCAACCCATGCACAGAAGCGGCCCGAGATCAGCGTTAAGTTCATAAACGGAGGCGCGAATCCGAACGTCGCACTGATCCTCAACGGTGGTTCTGCCATCACGATGTCGGTTGCGGACAACGGCGGCGGCGCTTTCATAGCCACATACATTCCCACAGCGGACCTTACAGACGGTAAGTATGCCGCAAAGGCCACCATTACCCGCCAGGATGGCATCATGACGGAGTATGAATGGGCGTTTACAGTGGGCGAGCCGGTCTATAACCTGTATTTCGGTCAGCTCCACTCCCACACCGCGCAGTATTCGGATGGCACCGGCACGCTCAAGGACGCGTACGATTACGTGCTCTCCCTGCCCGAATCCGAAAATGTGGATTTCCTAGCCGTGACGGACCACTCAAACTATTTTGATACTTCCAGCAACCTTGGTGACATTACGGACCCCACCAAGGGTACAAAGGCTGCAGGCGGTACCAAGACGCTCTGGCAGGAAGCAAAGGAACTCACCGCGCAATATAACGCCCTGCCCGACGATACCGTATTCCTCTACGGCTATGAAATGACCTGGAGCGGCGGCCCCGGCCATATCAACACGTTTAATACGGAAGGCTTTGTCAGCCGTAATAACTCGACTCTCAACAACAAAACCAACAATTTGGGTATGCAGGCATATTACAACCTGCTTAAAACAAGCGCCCCCAACTCCATCTCCCAGTTCAACCACCCCGGCACCACATTCGGCACGTTTGCGGATTTTGCCTATTGGGACCCCGCCATTGACCAACTGGTGAATATGGTGGAAGTGGGCAACGGCGAAGGCGCTGTGCGCAGTTCCGCCTACTGGCCAAGCTACGAATACTATACCCTCGCGCTCGACAAGGGCTGGCATGTCGCCCCCACAAATAATCAGGATAACCACAAAGGCAAGTGGGGCAATGCCAACACCGCCCGCAACGTCATTATGACGGATGATTTTACCGAAGCAGGTATTTACCAGGCCATGCGCGATATGAGCATGTACGCGACGGAAGATCAAAATCTGGAGATCCTCTACTTCTTAAACGATCAACCGCTCGGCTCCATTCTTTCCGGTGATCCGGAAAACGTGCATATCCGCGCGGACCTCAGCGACCCGGATACTGCCGACAAGATCAACAAGGTTTCTGTTATTGTCAACGGCGGCATCACTGCATACAGCACCACCATCTCCTCCAACACAGGTGTACTGGACGTGACGCTGCCCAACAACTACTCTTACTATTATCTGCGCATCGACCAGGCGGATGGGGATATCGCGGTAACAGCTCCCGTCTGGACAGGCGAGGTCTCAAAAGTCGGCATCACGTCGGTCAAGACCGATGCACTCATCCCTGTAAAGGGCGAGTCCATGAATATCACGACCAGCCTTTACAACAATGAGACGAGCGCCCTTACTGTGGAGAGCATTGCCTACAGCCTGCGCGTAGGGCAGAGCGCCGCCACCCCGCTTGCAACCGTAACCAATCCGCTTACCGTCGCCAGCATGGCCGAAGGCTCCACCGTATACAGCTTCACGCCTTCTGTTGTGGGCAAACAGACGCTTATCGTCACCGTAAACGCCACCATGAACGGCGTTGCGCGCGTGTTTACGCAGAGCCTTGAGTTGGATGTGCTGGACAGCACGGAGCTTGTGAACATTGCGATCGACGGCGGGCACAACAACTTCTATGTAACGGGCAATTACCCGGGCAGCGATGCGAACTTTATTGAATTGTGTGCCAGAAACGGCGTGCGGGCGCACCGGTTGACGGCCCCCATTACCTATGACAGTATTAAGGACATGAAGATGGTGGTGCTTACCGTGCCATTCAAGAGCTTTGGCACGGCGTTGGGAGACAGCCTCTATACGGCAGAAGAGCTCGCCGCGCTTAAGCTTTATGCGGATAACGGCGGCAACCTGATCGTCTGCTCCAAATCCGACCGCGGCAATCCTGCTGGAGCAAATGAGAAGGCCCATATCATTACCAATGGGATTCTTGAAGCCATTGGCGCAAAAGCCCGCATTGCGAACGGCATTGTGGTGGACAATGTGAAAAAGGCCAACGAAGCGTTCCGTATCAGCTTTGCCGGTGAAGAAAACTACAACTACAGCAATCCGTTTGTGAAGGATGTCAAGGAGCTGACCAACAACACGTTCAGCTGCTACAACGGCGCGCCTGTTATTGCCAACGGCGCAACTCAAATGGTAAAAGGCTATCCCACCACATGGGGCGCAAATTTCACGGCGGACTTTGGCGGAAGTTCTTCCTATGTGCCGGTGTATGACCCTGCGGTGGACACCATCGTCACTCCCATGGGCCAGGTGGAAATAATGGTGAGTGAGACGCTCTCCGGCGGCGGCTTCCTCATCACCTCCGGCGTAACGTTCTTCTCCACGTTTGAGGTTAAGGTAGAGGTGGAGAATTCCACGACGCTGCAAAACAGCAACTATCAGATTGTGGTGAATATCATCGACGCCCTCAAGCCTGATCCGACCATTTCCCCCATCTCTGCCGTACATCAGGCCCCCGAAGGCGTGAAGTTTACCGTGGAGGGCGTGGTGACGAGCAACGCCTCCGGTTACGATCAGCGGACTGCCTTCTTTGACTGCATCTACATCCAGGACGGCACGCGCGGCGTCAACCTGTTCCCGGTGGCAGGCAACTACAAGATAGGTGATGTGGTGCGCGTGACCGGTACGACAAGCTCTTACAACAGCGAACGCCAGCTTGCCGTGAGCAGTATTGTAAAAATCGGGGAAGTTACTCCGGTTACACCCACGGCAGTGACCGCCTCCGCCGCAATGAGCGCTGCAACCACCGGTAATCTCATGAAGGTGGCGGGAACGATAACCAATCTTGGCTACGCGAGTGATGGGACGCTGGACACCATACTGGTGGCGGACTCCACCGGCACGGCGCGCGTATTTATTGACGGCTACATTATGCCGGATTATACGGGCCTAGGAAGCCTGAAAATAGGAGATTACATTGAGGCCGTCGGCTTAGGTTCCATCACGGTGGATACGAGTGGCTCAGGCTCCTTTATCCCCCGGCTGCGTGTAAGGAACCGCGCAGAGATCCAGCTTGCCACAGCGCCCGATCCCGGGAAAGACAATGGAAAAGAGCGCGGCACCATCACCCTCTCCACGCCCATACCCGAGGGTGGCATACCCGGCAGCGTTAGCATCGAGGGGAAATTCTCCTCCGACGCCAGGCTTGAGGCGGCAAGCCTGCCCCGTTCCGGCAAAGTAGGCAGCGCGCTGATTAAGGCGGCACGTAACCGGACGATACTTGGCATGGAGGAGCTCTTACTTTCCGGCAGGAATTTCGGGAACATGCTGGTCTCCTTCCATGTCGGGTCAGCATATGAGGGCGAAACACTCACGATTCTCCAATACAAAGAGAACAATGGCCACGTTATGAGCGATACCTGCAAAGTCGTCAACGGCACTATAACCGTTAAGGTAAATAATCTAGGCGCGTTTGCAGTCGTACGCTAGATCTTAAAAAGCGGTTCACAACAAAAAAGCCAGTTTATACTGGCTTTTTTTGTTGATCCGGGCTATTGCTGACATTATATCTGGAGCTGACGCATAATAGCGAATGAGATGTCATCCGCCAATTGCATGGAGCGTTCAACGATCTGATCGTACTGCTGAATGCTTTTGGGCGTAATCGCCCGAGAGTATCTGCATCGCCTCGTTTTGGGTCATATAAAGCAAATCGTAAAACGCAACCTGCAACTCATTCGGGTCAAAATTGCTGCTGAGCGAGGAGAAACCTGGCTGCGCTATCCGCAACGGCATACCATTGAATAATGAGATCGTTGATACGCTGCGTGTCGTTGGCCTTGATCGCATCGATTATCTCAAGCACCAAAGCATTTCGGACATTTAATATCCCTTCAAATTCCGTGGCGTTGCGCTCCCCGTACAATTGGCGAATAAGCCCTGCAAAACCTTCCAAATATTGGTCGGATTTAATCTACTATTTAACCTGCGCGTTCATGAATAAGAACAAATAACATGAGCCATTATTGCTATACCAAGTCCAAAGAGCAGCCTGGGTGTAGTTTAAACATAATGCGAAGTTCACTTCATCACGCAGAGCTAAACATAATGCGAAGTTCGGATATGTGGTTTCGCCTAAAATAGGGGAGGGGATTGGATTACAGCCTAATAGCAAAATCTTTGTACTCAAA
>JAEYSE010000053.1 GCA_023435025.1 Bacillota bacterium | reverse complement strand
ACGATGCCCATCTGCTCGCCGTTTTCATCGATCAGACGCACCTCGCGGTCGCGGATCTCCTCGTTGATCATCAGATCCTGATTGCTGATAGTAAGACACCTCCATGTTTCTGATTGTTAAAAGTTGTTTTGTTCAGCCCATAAAAAAGGCGGGCGCAACGCACCCACCTATACACTCGAACAGTCCGATTGTAAGAACCATGCCTGATAAAGTACCGGCAGGTGAGAAGCGGGCGCTTCTGCTTGAACAATAGAATTATATAGAGAATTCCATCCGATGTCAAGCGAAAACTTGATTTTCTCAAGCCGTTTTGCAAGCTGGGTTGAAGCGCTTCATTTTTAAATTTGCAGTCTGACATTCTCAAATCGATTAAAAATTTTCTTGTTCGGAAATATAATTCGCGACTTCTTCCTGGCTTAAAAATTTAATTTTTGTATGGGGGAAATCCTGATAATTCTCTTTAATATAAAGAGGCTGCATAGACTCGCAGCTTTTATCTTTATTTTTATCAAGATAAGCATTTAAGTCAGTAGCATCTGCAAAAATTTTATATGACTTTCTCCCCTTGCTATTCGCGATTCGTAAATACCACAAGGCTTTTTCATTGAAAAGTCCGCAGTTCTTAAATATAGCTTTGCAATTTCCAAAGACTTAAATGGAAAATTCCATCGTTGCACATTTCGTTTCTCGTCTTTATCAATACAGATGCATCTGCCACAAGTTCCGCAAATGTACTGTTTATGATTTTCTAAACAGTTCTGCGGTTCTAATAATGGAGTAATACGATTTTTCTTGCTATAACACTCTATACACTCCATAAGACCACTCCCAAATACAAATAATCCGCATTCAGAATAACATGAAAGCTGCAAAAGCAAAGAACTCAAACCACGCGAATTCAAGTCCCTTTGTAAACATTCAGTCAGTCGTTGATTGCCTCAATGCCGAGCCGCTTTAGCTCAGCTAGATGGTCGAGCATTTGCTGGAGCACCTCGGGAGAGTGTCCCTCCCAGTCCAAAATCTCGCTCACCACCCGAAGCGGGTGTTGGGTACGGTAGGATCTCGTTGGGTTTCCTGCAAACCTTTTGTTTGTCAGATTGGGATCATCCTCGAAGGGACCCGTGGGTTCTACAAGATAAATGCGGCCGGGTTCGTCGCCGGCTGCCAGTTCCGCTCCCCACGTGGCCGCATCCAATGTCGCTGTCAGGTAGACGTAGTTGGCCTTCTTTCCCTCTCCATAGTTGGAGCTATGGCCAGGTTCGAGCAAATCTCCCGGCTTCAGGTCGGCTTTTGTGCCGTGGTAGAAAGGTCCCGCGTCCAATGCTCCGGACGGTGTCCGTTCGTCATTTATGTTCACTTCTTATCCCTCTCCCTTCGTGTGGAACAGGCCTCATTCATTGTTGCCCTTCTGAGTCATAGCCCATATTGAAGATACCACAAAAACTGGTAAAGAAAAAGAACTCAAACCACACGCGTTCAAGTTTTATTAAATAGAATTCCTAAATTGCTTCGCCCCGCAGGAAGCGCAAAAGCGCGCGTCGGCGGGAAGCTTTGCCCCGCAGCTCATGCTATGCTCGTTTTGTTTATTCCTTATCTTCAAGTGAAAGTATCATTCTTATCTCTGTGTACTGATTTCCGCCCACCTCATATTGAAATATATCCCCCTCTTGAAACCCTGCTTTTTTATAAAGTGAAATGGCTACTTTATTATCAACTTCTGCACTGGTATAAAGCTTTGTTACATCTGGGTATTTTTCTTTAAAATAGACCAGAAACTGCTTTAATGCTTGTTTTCCAAAGCCGCAGTTCTGAAAAGATGATCCTATCATAAATCGGCTCATTGACCAACCATTTAGATCCACGTCGAAGTCATACAAAATAAACCCTATCATTTGCGACTCATTGTAAATCGCGAGAGGATATAGATTAGGTTCATATGCTGCCTGTACTAACGAGAATTGGTTTGGTGCCACAAATCTCTTTTGGTTTTCACTAACATTTAATTCTATACACTCATTGTAGTTTGTTCTATCAATTGGCCGAAACTCAATTTGCATCTTTTCTTTACCTCACCTAATACAAAAAATCCGATTTAGAATCATGAAAGCGGAAAAAATCAAAGGACCCAAACCACATGGATTCAAGTCCTTTGCTGCCGTTGTGTAACTTTCGTATTATGATTGCTTTGCCCCGCAGGAAGCGCAAAAGCGCGCGTCGGCTGGAAGCTTCGCGCCGCAGCTCATGCAGAATTTCTGGCCGGATGCGGGCTGCTGCTGAGGTTGTGGCTGGACAGCTTGTTGTGGCTGCTGCTGGAACATCTGGTTCGCCATCTGGAAGCCCGCAGCCATGCCGGCGGCGGAACCCATGGCGGCACCTGCGGCGCTGTCCCCGCCATTCTGCATGGCGTCCATCATGGCGATACGCTGGTATTTGTCCACGTCGCCTACCATGGCGTAGGAAGCGTTCTGGTTGATCTTTTTCTGCACTTCCTCGGGATAATTGACGCTTGCGATTGTGAAGTTGGCAATGGAAAAGCCGGATTTGTTGAGCTCCATATCCAGGTCCGAGCAAATGCCCGCGCCGATTTCGCGCGCGTTGGCCTGGAGGTTGAACATATCCTTGCCTTCCTTTAAGATCCAGCGCATCAAAAGCTGGTCCACTTCCGCCATTACGCGCTCGCGGATATCGTCCACGGTAAACTCCCGCTTTACGCCCGCGATTTTATCCATAAGCGCCACATAGTCCGACACCTTCATCTGGAATGTGCCGAACGCGCGTATGGGCATACCGCCCGGCATGCCGACAGCCGGAATAAGCACGCTCGACTTCGTGCCCCACTTGATGGTAAACTCCTTGGTATTTACGAACAGAACTTCCGCCCTGAGCCCGCTGTTGAAGCCAAACTTAAAGCCCTTGAGCGTGCTCAGAAAGGGGATGATGTCGCTTTCTATTTCGTAGTTGCCTTCCTCTGTAAATATGCCTTCAATGCGGCCGTTGTAGAGGAATATTGCGTCCTGGCCGGGCCGGATGACAAGGCGGCTGCTCTTTTTTAATTCCTTGTTGCTCCATTTCCAGAATATCACGTCATCCCGGAACTCTTCCCATTCCACCACGTTGGCAAACTGGTTTTGAAAAATGCCCATTTTAATTACCTCGCCTTTTTTGTTATCCTGCGCTTAGCTCAGGGAGAACCAATAGATGAGCAGCCCCACTATGATGAGGCCGAGTATCACCGCAAGGGAGATCTTCCATCCGCTCTTGGGATACTGTCCAAATACGCGCCCCGTTTGCCCGTTAATCAGGAACCGGAACTGCTTCCCCTGATATTGATACCCGCTCATCCACATGGGCAGCAACACATGCTTGAACTTGACGTTGAAGTACTGGTCGTTAAGCGTATGGACCTGCGCCTCGTCAAAGCGCTGTAGGATCTGCCTGCGCGCCATATCGCGCAGCGAATCCCGCATGTTCTCCTGGGCCTGGGCAAAACCCTCTTCAACGCCCAGCGTATACTTTTCCGCCTGATAACCGGAAAGGTAGGCAAGGTCAAACGGCAGGCAATTGCCGGATGTAGCATATGCGCTGTTGCGGTTTAAAAGCGGGTCCTGCTGTGCACGGGCACATATGAGTACATCGTCAAAGAAGTGCGAGACGGTGCCGCTTACAGGGTACCAACGCACGCGCCGCTCCTGCCGCCTGTTCTCGCCCGTGCCCACCGTTACATAATACACCTTGCCGCCCTGGCCGGTATAGTGCGCGGTGGCGTCCGCGTCGTATGTCCAGTACGGCAGATACACAGCCTGCAGCTTATCCTGCTGATACAGGTTTTTGAGGGAGCCGGGAGCGAACCATTTGCCCTTGATCCATTTGCGGAACAGTTCCCCCGCCTTGTGGCGGTCCACCTGGAAAGGAACGATGCCCTCCGGGCGGATGCCTGCCTCCTGCAGTACGGGCAGCACGTGCGAGCTGCCGCAAAAACCGCAGGACGCGGTGGTGGCGGCCTTCTGCACCACGATCTCCGCGCCGCAGCTTTCACAGCGCATGACTTGCGTGACGGATTCCCATTCCTCGTCGCTTTTGCGGCTTAGAAATTCCTGATAATCGTGTTCTTCCACCAGATTATCTTCCGGCGTTACCGCTTCTTCCCGCCCACAATTGGGGCACGAGAATGTCTGCCGCGGGATATCGAACTCCATGATACCGCCGCAGCCCTCGCAGTAAAATATATGGGTCTCCTGGTGCTGCTCCATGCTACTCCCCCCCGCATGCTGATTTTGTTTGAAGCTAACTATTTACCGAGCTTTGCTTTGAGCGCCGCAAGCTCATCTTCCACAGCGGGTGCAGCCTCGTCATAGCGCCCCATGGCATCCGCCAAGGTATCCGCGGCAGAATTTGCGTTCAACTCCGCCATGGCGTTCGCTTCGTCAAGCATGCGGTCCGCTTTTTCCTCCATGCGCTCGAATGCAGAAATGGAAGCCGCACTATCGGTGACGCTTTCGGCCATTTTGTTGATTTTGCTCTGCGCCTGTGCAACCGCTACCTTGGCCTTCACGGCGTCGCGGCGGGCGTTGAGATCTCCAATCTGGTCCACAAGCTTGTCGTGCATCTGACGCATTTTAAGCGCGTTTGCGGAGGCGCTTTCGTATACCTTCTGCAGCGACGCGGCGTTTTCTGCCATCTGTGCTTTTTTGCTCAAGAACAGTTTTGCGTCCGTATCGTTTCCTGCAAGCACTGCCTTTTCCGCATACGCCTGTAGCTTGTTGACTTCAGACGCGGCCTCGTCATACGCGCGTTTGGCGCGTGCTTCCTCTGCCATGATACCTGCGGTTTCCGCTTTGACCTGGCCAAGGTCGTCGTTAAGATCGCGCAGCATTTGATCGATCATTTTTGCGGGGTCTTCCAACTTATCCAGAGCTGCGTTGATATTTGAAGCCATGATATCACGGAAGCGCTTTAAGATTGACATAAATCAGACCTCCTGTTTTTTCTATCATTATATAAGGAAAGAGACTGGAAATCAAATCGCTTATGCTATTGAAAATGCAAAGTGTTTACGAATGATACGCCTTTCTGCGCTTATGTTATGCCTGAGGAGGTCCGTTTCAGACGTCCGCGGGGACAGGCGGGCTTGCCGAGATGGAAGGGGAAAGAAGCGAACGTGAAAGTAGAAAAACACACGCAGTCACAAAAATATATGTTGCATAATTATACACTCAGATGTATAATTATCGCATCTATCAGAAACAGGAGGCGTAAACATGGCAAAGGAGAAGATTGCCCTTGCATATTCGGGCGGATTGGATACTTCCGTCATCATCCCATGGCTCAAAGAGCATTACGATTGCGAGGTCATCGCTGTAGCCGTTGACGTCGGCCAGGGTGAGGAGCTTTCCCCGCTCTATGAAAAGGCGATCAAGACCGGCGCAAGCAAAATTTACATTGAGGATGTTACGGAAGAGTATGTACGTGATTTCGTATTTCCTACCCTCAAAGCCGGTGCCAAATATGAAAACAAATATCTTTTGGGTACCTCCACCGCTCGCCCTGTGATTGCGAAGAAACTCGTGGAGATCGCAAGGAAAGAAGGCTGCACGGCGGCCGCCCATGGCGCCACCGGCAAAGGCAACGACCAGGTGCGTTTTGAGCTGACCATCAAGGCGCTTGCTCCGGAATTAAAAATCATCGCCCCTTGGCGCATCTGGGATTTAAAGGGCCGCAGCGAGGAAATCGCTTATGCCAAGGAAAAGAATATCCCGCTGCAATTCAGGGCAGAAGAATCCTACAGCATGGACCGCAACATCTGGCACCTTTCTCACGAGGGGCTGGACCTTGAGGATCCCTGGAATGAGCCCAAGAACAGCCTGTACCTCATCAACACCGCTCCTGAGCTTGCGCCCGACGTGCCGGATTACATTGAGATTGGCTTTCTTCAAGGCATCCCCGTATCCGTCAACGACGAAAAGCTCGATCCCGTCGCTTTGGTTACTAAGTGCAACGAACTTGGCGCAAAGCACGGCATCGGCATAGACGATATGGTAGAAAACCGCCTTGTCGGCATCAAGTGCCGCGGCGTATATGAGAACCCCGGCGGCACCATACTTTATGACGCGCTGCAGCAGCTTGAATACCTCACGCTGGACCGTGATACCATGCACTATAAGCAACAGATGGGCACCAAGTATTCCGAACTCGTATATGACGGCAAATGGTACACGCCGCTTCGGCAGGCCATGGACGCCATGGTGGACGTCATGCAACAGAACACCACCGGCGTTTCCAGGCTCAAGCTCTACAAGGGCAAGACCTACCACGCCGGCGTCAAAAGCCCGTATAGCCTTTACAACCCCGAGCTTGCGACGTTCGAGAAGGAAGAGATCTATAACCAGAAGGACGCTGAAGGCTTCATCAACCTGTTCGGCCTGCCGCTCAAGGTGCGTGCGCTGATGGAACGGGCGAACGGGAAGTGACGTTTACGGGGCGTTGCCCCCTAACACCCCCACTCAAGGGATATATCCCTTGAGAATCCCTTCTTTGACAACGCCCTTTAGAAGGGCGTTGTCAAAATGGGTTTCCCAAGGGCCGGTGGTCCTTTGGTAGGGGCATGGGGGCAAAGCCCCCATTATAACTTGCAAAGTGGCGTCGGCCACTTTTTTGTACAGGAGGTGCGCAATGTCACAGCACAACGACAAGCTCTGGGGCGGGAGATTTCAAAAGGCCGCGGACGCCGCCATGGAAGACTTTCATTCCTCCATATCGGTGGATGGCCGCATGGCGCGGGAGGATATTTTAGGCTCCATTGCCCACGCCAAAATGCTCAGGACGCAGGGCATCATTCCGGCTGCGGACGCGGATAAGATCGTGGAAGGGTTAGGCGCCCTGCTTGCGGAGTATGAGGCGGGGAAACTTACATTCTCCAAGTCCGCGGAGGACGTGCACATGAATATGGAGGTGCTCTTAACGGAGCGCATCGGGGATGCGGGAAAGCGTCTGCATACGGGCCGCAGCCGCAACGACCAGGTGGCGCTCGACTGCCGCATGTACATGCTGCAGGGGACGGATGTGACGATAGGTAACCTGCTTGTGCTGGAGAAGGCATTGCTCCATACCGCCGCTTCGCATACGGGTACGGTGATGCCTGGCTACACGCATATGCAGAAGGCGCAGCCTATTACGCTTGCCCACCACCTGATGGCATACTTTGAAATGTTCCGCCGGGATGTGGAGCGGCTATGCGATTGCAAAAAGCGCATGGATTATATGCCGTTAGGCGCGGGCGCACTTGCGGGGAGTACATATCCGCTGGACCGGGAATTGGTCAAAACCGAGCTTGGGTTTTCAAATATCACGCGCAACAGCCTCGACTCGGTGAGTGACCGGGATTTCTGCATCGAATATGCCGCTTGCGCGTCGATCATCATGATGCACCTGTCCCGCTTCTGCGAAGAGCTGATATTGTGGAGCACGGATGAATTCCGCTTTGTGGAAATGGATGACGCGTACTCCACGGGTTCCTCCATCATGCCGCAAAAAAAGAACCCGGATGCCGCGGAACTCATACGTGGCAAGACCGGGCGCGTGTACGGGGATCTGACGACGCTTCTGACAATGATGAAGGGCCTGCCGCTTGCGTACAACAAGGACATGCAGGAGGATAAAGAGGCTGTGTTTGACGCGTTGGACACCGTGAACGGCTGTCTCTCCATATTCACCCGCATGTTTGAAACGCTGAAGTTTAAAACGGAAAACATGTATGCTGGCGCGGGGCGCGGCTTTACAAATGCCACGGACGCGGCGGACTACCTGGTGAAAAAGGGCGTGCCCTTCCGCACGGCGCATGAGGTAATAGGCAAGTTGGTATTCGCCTGTTTGAAAGAAGGCAAGGCGCTTGCGGATTTGTCGTTGGCTGAACTCCAGGACGTATCCCCTGTGTTTGAAGCTGACGTTTATGGCGCCATTTCGCTTTCCGCCTGCGTGGAAGGCAGAAACCTGCCCGGCGGGCCTGCCCCCGAAGCGGTGCTGGCGCATATTGAAGCGAGCAAGGTATGGCTGGATTTCATGAATCCTGTATCATGAATAGCAAATAACTCGGAAAAGATCCTTCGGAACTTCCATTCTCTGAACAAAATAAAAAGCGGAAGCTTCTTTTCGGCTTCCGTTCTTTATTTGCAGGATTTAGGGTTGGCTTCGTTTCATTCATCCTGATTTATATCTCCTGATACATTAAAATTTCATCATATGTCTTTTTATTAAGAGAGCCGGTCTCCTTTAAACCGTTATCCTTTTGAAACTGCATGATTGATTCACGCAGTTGATTTCCGAACTTTCCATCAAAAGCTCCTCTATAATATCCAAGATTGTGTAATATCATTTGCGAATTCCATATCTCTGATCCGCTATCCCCTAAATAAAGTGTGAAGAATGGCCTGTTTTCTTGTACAATTTTTACCGACGTTTCCAAAGGAACCATATCTGCAAGCTCTTTTGCATTTTCTGAAAACATTCTAATGCAGCCTTTAGAGACGTTTTTTTTACCTATAACGGAGGGATTTTTTGTTCCATGTATTCCAAAAGTTCCCCAAGGAACATTCAGGCCCATCCAAACCCCACCAAAACCTTCTCCCCATGATTCCTTGCTAATTATTTTAAATTCGCCCGTTGGCGAAGGGGTCTCATTTTTTCCACCTGAACAGGGATATGTTTTCACGAGAATTCCATTCTTATAAACAAAAAGAGAAAGCTGGTCAAGGTCCACGATAATCTGCCAGGCGGCCTGGCTGTAGTCCTCATCCTCGACAAAAGAAGAGATGATTGAATTCTCTGAATAATGAATAAAATTATAACTAAAAATGCTATCTGAGAGATGCACATATATGGTCAGCAAACACAATAAAATTGTAATTAAATTTAAAAGTTCCCCGCTATTTTTTTTGCTCAACATAATTATAAGTCCATTATTTATTTTATAAAAATTATGAAAATTAAGAAAACCATATGATAATTGAGCAATAGATATTTTCCCTTTGAGGTGTTCGAAACGGGTTTTTTGAGCGCATAAAAGAACAGAAGCTCTTTCGGCCTCCGCTTTTTTTGAAGAAATATCTCAGAAATATCTGCCGTTATTCATTATTGATTATTCATTCTTCGCCAGTTCTTGCTTTAGCGCTTCCAATGCCCGTTTCCGGTGGCTGATGCTGTTTTTTTCTTCGGCGGTCAGCTGTGCGAAGGAACGCCCCAATGGCTCATAGAAAAAGAGCGGGTCGTAACCAAAACCGTTTTCGCCCTGGGGGGCAAACAACAGCCTGCCTTCGCAGGATCCGGTCACGCAGAGCGTGGGGCGGCCGTGGCGGGCAAGCGCCACTGCGGAAACGAAGCGGCAGGCGCGTTCTTTTTCGGGTACATGAAACATGTCCCTTAATATCTTTTGATTATTGGCAAGATCGTCGTGCCCTTCGCCCGCGTAGCGGGCGCTGTAAACGCCGGGCGCGCCGTTTAGTGCGTCCACCATAAGGCCGCTGTCGTCGGCCAGGGCCGCGTCAAAGCCGGGGGAGGCTGCAAGCGTTTCCTCCGCTTTCTTGATGGCGTTGGCGCGAAAAGTGTCGCCGTCTTCCACGACTTCGATTGTGATATTCGCTTCCTTTAATGTGGAGATGGAGGGGAAGTATTCTCCCATAATCTCTTTAATTTCGCGCACTTTGTGCGCGTTGTTTGATGCGATGATGAGTTTCATGCGGGCGTAATCGCCTTTCTTCGTCATTTTGGGGCAATTGTACCATACGCGCGCGCGCATGACAATGCGGGCGGGGTGAAACTTTTGTAACCCGGGGCTGCAAATCTATATGT
>JAEYSE010000069.1 GCA_023435025.1 Bacillota bacterium | reverse complement strand
GTCATACCCCGTTCTTCCCCGGCTATCGTCCCCAGTTCTACTTCCGCACGACGGACGTGACGGGCACGATCGAACTGCCCGCGGGCGTTGAAATGGTTATGCCTGGCGACAACATCCAGATGACCATCAAGCTGATCACCCCCATCGCCATCGAAGAAGGTCTGCGCTTCGCTATCCGCGAAGGTGGCCGCACGGTCGGCGCGGGCGTCGTTTCCAGCGTCATCGAGTAAGTACCGATAAAGCCGCCGCTTTTTAAGCGGCGGCTTTTTTATTGCGTTCAGTTTTCCGTTCTTTCTTCTGCAAAATAGTACCTGATCTTATTCTTTGTATATCCTCCATACTGGATGGCCCGTACCGGACAGCGATTGATACAGCCCATACACTGTTCGCATGCGTTTCCCCAGGAAGGCTTTCCTTCAATCATACTGATCGTATCGGTTGGGCAGATAAGCGCGCACAGCCCGCAGGACGTGCAGCTATTTTCCGCATAAAACGGTTTTGCATTCATAGCGAACGCGTTGAACATCGGGTAGACCAGCGCAGTCTTCAATCGAGGCAAGCTTCCCCTATGTATTGCATACACCGGCTTTTTCTGCCGGATATCGGCCGCGATCTCCGGAATACGCGCTCTTGCCGTATCCAGTTTGCAACGCATCGTTTGTTCATCGTCCACATCATAGAGTATGATATAATTGTTGGGCATTTGAAGGGAATAAGCGCTTGAAAGTGGTACGCACTTTTTAATATGGCGTATTGCACAGCCGGTTTCATCTCCACAGGTACATACCGCATAGCAAAATGCACCAGGCTCAATGCAAAGACAGGAAAGAAAACGCCTCACAATACCCGGTGCACCCCATGCATAGACGGGAAATACGATGCCCAGTGCACCATTTGCACGAATTCGAATTGGCTGGGGATTTTTCAAAAAAGCCGCGATATCGAGCGCCTCTTCCCCCAGTTCTTCTGCAAGCAACTTTGCCACCCATTTCGAATTGCCAGTGCCTGAAAAATAATAAATCATTGCCGCATCTCCAAACCAGCATTGTGCATATTTAAAGAGTGAATGTTATATTCGGCCCAACAGCCGTTTTCGATTTTTTAAAGGATTATTTTTATATCACCAATTTACATACGTTTTATTTTAAGCGCAATGCCGGCCATGTTTTTCTGGGCGGCGGAAAATACAATTCATTTTTTAATTTTAGAAAATATCGAAAAATAAATAGCATAATTATATTCACGCCAAAAATCAGGCTTTCTGATGCTTATGATCTCCCGGCAGGCCGAAATCGCTTTGGAATATTCCGAATTTATTTTAACGAAATACGAATTTATTTTTCAGCGGGCGATCAACACAATATGCCCTATTAAAAAATTCCTCGAATTATTTCTAATTAACGCGAAATATTTCGTAATAAAAACAGGCAGTCAAACAGAGGGACGAACCCGTTCGTGCGTCGTGTGTCTTCTGCCAGCAGAGAGCGGGCAGAGTACCCGGCAGCGGTTGCAGTTACATACGGAGAATCCCCGTGCGTTTTGTGTATAGGTATAGCTCCGGCAAAGCTTTTGGTTCACCGTTACGCCGTCGAGCGCGTGCTGCGGACAGGCATCTAGGCATATGCTACAGCCCTTTGCGCAGGATGTTTCCAAAATAGGATCCGAAGGAAGCTCCACATCGGTCAATATCACGCCGATATTGACCATATTACCAAAATCGGGGTGGATAAGCAGCGTGTTCTTTCCCAAATGTCCCAACCCAGCGAGCATGGCGGCGTGGCGCATGGAGAGTATTCCGCAACCGCGCTTGTTTTCTTCCTCCCAATGTTCATATGGACTGTCGCAGGGGATAGGTACGGCGGATATGGAGAACTCCCGCTCCAACGCAAGGCTTGCTTCGTAGGCGATATGATCCACGGCTGCGATATTGATTTCCGTCGTATGGTAATATGCAATGCGCGGGCTTACATTCTTTAAACCCAAAGGCATGCGCTTTAAAAATACGATGGCCGCGCGGCAGTCCGGGTAAATGTCCCGTGGGTGAAATCCCCCGGGCGCGCCTTCAAACCGCTCTACGCCCGCGATACCGCAGGCGTCCGCGCCATGGGCTTTTAAGATATGGCGTATTTTCTCTTTCATATCCATTACTCCTTCTTGATGCGCAGCAGGTGCTAAAATATGAAGTATCTTATCACAACGAGTTACTCAAGTATATCCCTATTTCTTCCGAAAGAGTGATATAAGTAAAAACATTATATATCGGGTAAAAAATGTAAGGGAAAAGCATTGAAGGTATCGGGTGTGAAGGTATAAAATGAAACTACCAGCAGAGAGTGTGGGCGCGTAATGGATGTGTTGTTCGTTGTATGGGAGGTCGAACAATGAACCATGCGGTAGAAGAGTATATCAATCGTTTTGAAGGTAAGCAAAAGCTCTGGCTTCGCAGGCTGGTCAGGTTTATGCGCACGGAGTTTCCGGAAATACCGGAAGCAATGTCCTACGGCATCCCCATGTACCGGTTCGATCAAACGTATATCGGGTTCTCCGTCGCAAAGACTCATTTTGCCATGCATACGTTGGACTTTGAGCAAGTGGAACAGATGAAGCATGAATTTCCTGACGCCACATTTGGAATGGGCTGCGTTCGGCTGGAATTTTCGGACGAAGCAGGTTTTTCCAAGCTGTTCCCATGTATCCGCCGCATTGTGGAACTACACGATTTAACGTGTAAAGTATAGTCCGCAGGAATTCCTGCGGACTTTTTGAACTGGCTTTTAAATGCAAAGAGGGCAGGCCGTACGGTCTGCTCTCTTTGCTGTAATCAACTCTGCTATTCAAAAATTTTCAGGCGCGATTCGATGCTCTGCTTCTCCTTCTGTTTGCCTGTTTCAAGCGGCTTGCCAAATGGCATTTGCGCTACAAAACTCCAGGTTTCGGGTATCTGGAATCGGGCACGCACCGCGTCGTCGATGAGCGGATGGTAATGCTGCATGGACGCGCCCAAGCCTTCTGCCTCAAACGAGGTCCAAAGTGTAAACTGGTGCATGGCATTGGTGTGCTGCGACCATACAGGGAATTTATCTGCGTATAGCGGGAACCCGGCGCATAAATTATCCACTACAGCAGTATCCTCAAAAAACATTACGGTGCCATAACCGGAAGCAAAGCAGTTTTTGATTTTAGCTTCAGTAGAGGGAAACTGCTCCGGCGGTGTCACTTTTTTAAGGGCGTCCAACGTAATATCCCATAATGCGCGGTGTTCGTCGCCAAACAAAAGGACCAAGCGTGTGCTTTGGGAGTTGAACGAGGAAGGCACATGGTTGAGCGCATCCGTAATCAGCTCCTTGATGCGGCTGCGGGGTACGATTTCCTCGTTGCTCAGGCTATAAATGCTGTGTCTGTTTTTAACGGCATCCCAAAAAGCATATGACATTTCTTTTCTCTCCCTTTTTGGCTATTTCATTATTACTATTCCCCGTTCGCTCTACTGGGGAATTACTTCTTGATTGATTAATAATCATCAAACCACGATTGAAACTGCTGCCACGGTTTGTTTTCGTTTCCGCCACAGTTACGATACATAAAGCATTCCCCTGTCTTCTCTTCTTTAGCATATAAAATTCTTAATTTTAAAATGAGGTTGAAATGAGACCGTTTCTGAAGTTTGAGATAGCTAACCTTCCGTTATATATAGCCTATCCACCTAGAAAACTTTATGTTAATAGTACAAGCAGATGAGAAAGGAGCCTTAAAATGAAAAGGCACACGACGATGTTCCAGAAAAAAGCATTGATCGCACTTGTGCTTGCGCTAAGCCTTGTGCTCACCAGCAGCATTGCCATGGCATCCGGAAGCCGTGGAAATGACAACAACGGCGGTTATAGCCAGCAGGACAATGACAACCGCATCAGCGGTCCCGGCGGCGGCGGTCCCGGTGGCGGTGGCGGTCCCGGCGGCGGCGGCGGTCCCGGCG
>JAEYSE010000051.1 GCA_023435025.1 Bacillota bacterium | reverse complement strand
CGTTGCGCGAATTAATTGAAGAACTGCGGGATATGCGCTTCCTTGCGGATAAACTTGCGCTGTTACAGCGTGCGGTACGCTCTTTGGAGGATTGGATGGAAATCATTCCGCTGTGCTTTGAAGAAGCTGAATTGCCCGAAGCATTCCTGCTTCTTTCCAACGAAGAGCTTGTCGCCATATTGAGCCGCCTGAACAGCCGGTATCAGGAACGGCCCGCAGAGGCACCGGAATTGTGGGAAGCCGCATTTGCCCGGTTTCTCACCGCCTTGCCCACGGAGCGGCAAAAGCAAGTCCGCCTGCTTGCGCAAGCGGACTGGAAGGAATAATTTGATTTTGAGGGCAGACGCTAAGCACGATTGCTTTCCTTCTGCGTGTCTTCCCTTCGCGGTTCTTCTGCCGTCTTTATCAAAATAAGATGCAGCGTTACGCAAATACCCACCAGCAGCAGGATACCCCATACGAGCGGTTTTCTGAATATGACAGCGGAAATGCAAAGCGTACCCCAGAGGAAAAGTATGGCTTCGCGCTTGCGCCTTTTAGGTACCCCACAGCCGTGCCGGTAGTTTTCGATAAACGGGCCGAAATGCCTGTTGCGCACGAGCCATGCGTAGAGCCTGGGGCTGCTTGATGCAAAGCATCCCGCCGCGAGCAGCACAAATGGCGTGGTGGGCATGACGGGGAGCACCACGCCCACCGCCCCTACCACAAGCGCCATACAGCCAAGTATGCGAAGCACTACGTTTTTCATCTGAACTCCTGCTCCCGTTTATTGCTACAGCCGGGTCTATCCTGTTCGCCTACTTTGTGGCGGCAAGCCGTTCCTTATGCGGTAACAAAGAGAGCGCTTTGATCTTTTCCAAATCAAGCCCCAGCGCCTCCGCAATGCGCGTGCCATATTCTTTGTCCGCAAGATAGCAATGCGACGCATGGCGGTATTTGATGTTTTCCGTGACGGGCGCGATATTTCGCGCCGTATTCTCTATGAGCAGCGCACGCTTTTCTTCCGTCATCAACCGGTAAAGATCGCCGGGCTGGCGGAACACATCGTCTGTCGGATCGTCCTTCGGGTCGTAATGGCCCATGGGACCAAAGAGCGGCAGCGCCGGTTCCTCATACTCCGGCTGGCCTTCCCATTCGCCCAGGCTGTTGGGATAATAGCCTGTGGTTGCACCGTAGTTGCCGTCCACCCGCATCATGCCGTCCCTATGGTAAGAATGCACGGGGCATTTGGGCGCGTTGACCGGAATTTGATCGTGGTTGACGCCCAGGCGATAGCGTTGCGCGTCGCCGTAGGAGAACAGACGCCCCTGCAAAAGCTTGTCGGGCGAGAGCCCGATGCCGGGGATCGTATGTGCCGGGCTGAATGCCGCCTGTTCCACCGCAAAATAGTTTTCCGGATTTTGGTTGAGTTCCAGAACGCCTACCTCTATGAGCGGGTATTCCTTCTGGCTCCAGACCTTGGTGATGTCAAAGGGGTTTTCCCTGTGCGCGTTGGCCTGCTCTTCCGTCATCACCTGGATGCAGAACTTCCAGCGCGGGAATTCGCCGCGTTCAATGGCCTCAAACAGATCGCGCTGATGGCTTTCCCTGTCCTGCCCAACAAGCGTATCCGCCTCTGCGTCCGTTAAGTTTTTGATACCCTGCTGGGTCTTGAGATGGAACTTGACCCATACGCGCTCATTCTTTTCATTGAGCATGCTGTAGGTATGGGAGCCGAAGCCGTGCATGTGACGATAGCTGTATGGAATACCGCGGTCCGACATAACGATGGTGACCTGGTGCAGCGCTTCTGGCAGCAGCGCCCAAAAATCCCAGTTGTTCTGCGCAGAGCGCATATTGGTTTTCGGATCGCGCTTGACAGCATGGTTCAGGTCAGGGAACTGGCGTGGATCTCTGATAAAGAACACGGGCGTGTTGTTACCCACGAGATCCCAGTTGCCTTCTTCCGTGTAGAATTTGATGGCAAATCCTCTGATATCCCGCTCCGCGTCAGCCGCGCCGCGCTCACCCGCCACGGTGGAAAAGCGCACGAACAGGGGCGTCTTCTTCCCGACTTCTGAAAACAGCTTTGCCTTTGTGTAGCGCGTGATGTCGCCAGTGACGGTAAACTCGCCAAACGCGCCGCTTCCTTTTGCATGCATGCGTCGTTCCGGAATCACTTCCCTGTCAAAATGCGCTAGCTTTTCCAAGAACCATATATCCTTTCTTGTCCATCAGAAAACTCCTTCTTTAATTTATTTCTTTGCCCTCCCGGTTAAGACAGATAGAGCAAATCCCGTGAAAAATAATGGAATGGGACTGTACGATGCAGCCTTTGGTACTGCGCATCTGGCAGATCAGGCCGTCCTGATATGGCATATCGACATCCGTTACAGCGCTACAGCGCTGGCATTGAAAGTGGTAATGCGGCAAGTGCCGCAGTTCATACCGTTCGGGCGCGTTGGGCACGCTTACGCGGGAAATGTGGCCCTCTTCTTCGAGCAGGGCGAGGTTACGGTACACAGTGGCGCGGCTGATATGCGGATGTTGTGGTGAAATGGAGGAATACAATTCCTCCACCGTAGCGTGGCCTGCACAGTCCCGCACGGCCTGCATAACCAAATCTCGCTGAATGGTATATCTTCTGCCTATCATGAGAAAAAGTCCTTATTGAGAATTAGTATCAATAACAGCATAAATGAATGGGTTTTTGTTGTCAATATGGTTTTGTTTCCTTTCTTTTTTTGCATAGCGCGTATGCTAGCATCAAATACTAACGTCAAACTTCTAAAGGAGGTCCAGTCGCTATGAGCAATTTAACGGAAAAAGAACTTTCCTCATTGGGCGATCTGTTGAGTTTTGAAGAGTTGCTGGTGAAAAAGTACACCAAGCTCTCGGAAACCGCAACGGATCAGGAGGTAAAAAGCAAGATGCAGAGCATCGCGCAGAAGCATCAGGAACACTTCGACAAGCTGTACAGCCAGCTCTAAGGAGGAACAACCATGAGCAACAACAGTGGAAGCAATTCCTTCACCGAAAAAGAAGTCCTTCACGATGCGCTCGAAGCGCAAAAGCATGTAACGGGAATGTTCAACAGCTACTCCAACGAGTGTGCGAACCCTCAGGTACGCAAGGTGATGCTGGATATCCTCAACGATGAGCACAGCATCCAGTTCGACTTATTCAACGATATGCAAAAGCGCGGCTATTACCCCGTCAGCCCAGCTCAACAGGACAAGGTGAACCAAGTAAAGACCACCTACGCGAAGCAGGCCTCCTCCGGAAGTTGGAGTGGCTCCGGCGGTATGGGCGGTATGGGCAATTCCAACAACAACTGGAACAACCTGGATACAACCCCGCTCTATACGCCCGGCGGCGGCAAGGGCAAATAGCCCGGCCGACGCACCGGACGCCTCTTTATTCATAAAATGCCCGGCATTGCCGGGTATTTTTCGTTTCTAAGGTGCCTGCGCATGCTAGAAGTCTGTCCCTGAGTATAAGCGTCAGCCTCCGGTAGTTGGAAGCGCGGGGGCTTTTCAGATTTGATCGCATTGATAATTTCCGTTGTTCTCATTAAAGAATAATGATATGATATGGTAAGCATCACATGACAAGAGGGAACTATGAAAAAGCTTCGTACACAAGACGCTGTGGGTCATGAACTGTGCCACGACATTACCGCGATTGCAGACGGGAAGCAGAGCCCGCTCTATAAGAGGGGCCATATTCTCCGCGCTGAGGATGTCGAGAAGCTGCTTGACATCGGCAAAGCCCACGTATTCGTCTGGGACCCGGAAGCGGACGAGGTACATGAGGAGGAAGCGGCACAACTGGTGACAGAGGTGGTGTCTGGCCCCAACGTTTCATATTCCGGGCCGTCCCAGGGGAAATATGTGCTTCGGACGGAAATCGAGGGGCTTCTGCGCGTCAACAGCGAAGGATTGCTGCGTTTAAACCGTGTGCCGGATTACACCATAGCAAGCCTGCCCGATCATATGCCGTTAAAAAGCGGCGCACAGTTTGCGGGCGTGCGTATCGTGCCGCTGGTGACCGCGCGAAGCAATGTGGAAGAGGCCGTCCGCATCGCACGGGCCTACATGCCTCTCTTTACCGTAAAGCCCTACCGTCCGCTCAAAACCGGCATCATCATCACCGGCGGAGAAATTTATTATGGCCGCAGGCCGGACGCGTTTGAGCCTGTGCTGCGCAGCAAGCTTTCTGCATTTGATGCGGATATATTGGGCGTGGTCAAATGTCCGGATGAACTCCCCCCCATACTCAAAGCGCTTTCGGATTTTATGGAAAAGGGCGCGGAGCTTGTATTGTTTACCGGCGGTATGAGCGTGGACCCGGACGACCTGACCCCAACCGCCATACGGCAAAGCGGGGCTAAGCTTGTATCCCAGGGAATGCCCATGCAGCCCGGCAATATGCTCACCATCGCATACTTGGGGGATACGCCCTTAATCGGTATTCCCAGCGCAGCCATACATGCGAAAACCACCAGCCTGGACGTATTCCTCCCCCGCATATTTGCGGGCGAGCGCATTGAGGAAGCCGACATGCGTGATACTGGCGAAGGCGGCTTCTGTTTAAACTGTGAGGTATGCCATTACCCCATCTGCTTTTTTGGAAGGAAGTAAATCACGCTCTTCTTCGCCAGCCAAAGCAAACACTTTTGCGATATCCGACACCAAAGGGGGACGACTCATGAAACGCGCCGCGGTATTTGCCCTGCTACTCGTGCTTGCGCTGCTGTCTGCAAGCGCGTGCGCCGCGCCCGCAGTAACGCCCACCCCTGTGCCCACCGCAGCGGCAGCTTCAACCCCGGAGCCCACGCCAGAGCCCACGCGCGAACCGGTGGAGCTGTTCGTTTCTGCCGCAGCAAGCCTGACTGACGTGCTGGTGGAGATCGCGAAAGGATACAAAACCGTTTCTCCCCATGTTACGTTGACGTTCAACTTTGACTCCTCCGGCACCCTGCAGACGCAGATTGAGGAAGGCGCGCCCGCGGACATATTCTTCTCCGCCGCGCAGAAGCAGATGACCGCGATGAAGGAAAAGGGGTTCACTGCTGACGATACCATTAAGAACATACTCGTCAACAAGGTCGTGCTCATAATCCCCGCGAACAGCGACAAGGGGATCACAAGCTTTGAAGACGTCGCCACCAGCAAAGTGAGGCTTGTCGCCGTGGGCGAGGCATCCGTTCCCGTCGGCCAGTACACCGAGGAAATCTATACCACGCTTGGCACCTGGGACGCGGTAAAGGCCAAGGCAAACTTCGGCACAAACGTGCGCAACGTACTCGCCTGGGTGGAAAGCGGCGATGTGGACTGCGGTATCGTCTATGCGACCGACGCCGCCACCACCGAACTTGTAAAGGTTGTTGCCGAAGCGCCCGAGGGCAGCCACAAGCCCGTTGTGTACCCAGCCGCCATACTGACAAACGCAGCGCATCCGGACGAGGCTAAGGCGTTTTTAGACTACCTCTCCGGCCCGGAAGCCACCGCCGCATTTGAAGCCGCGGGCTTTGCCATCTACAATGGCTGACCCATGAGCAGGTTGTGATCGCGAGCTTTCTCAAAGGACGATAACGTGATATGCTTGTGCCCAACAGGATGCTGTTGGGCACATTTCTAGATAAACACAGGGAGGAATAAACGGATGGATCTTTCCCCGCTGTACATTTCCATGAAGGTGGCGCTTACCGCCACCGCTCTGACGTTTTTCCTTGGTTTGTTCGCGGCATGGAAGGTCGTGAAACTGCGGCGCTTTCGAGGACTGATCGACGGCCTGTTTACGTTGCCTATGGTGCTGCCCCCCACGGTCATCGGCTTTTTCCTTTTGCTGTTGTTCGGCAAGAATGGCCTCTTAGGCCAGACGTTGGAAAAGCTTGCGCTGACGGTGGTGTTCACCTGGGAGGGGGCCGTTATCGCCGCTGCCGTTGTCTCGTTCCCGCTGATGTACCGCACGGCGCGCGGTGCGTTTGAACAGATGGATCAGACGCTTATTTACGCCGCCCGCACCTTGGGCATGCCGGAGCACAGGATTTTCTTTTCGATCGTGCTCCCTGGCTGCTGGCCAGGTGTCGCTGCGGGCACGGCGCTTTCCTTTGCCCGGGCTTTGGGCGAGTTCGGAGCGACCGCCATGCTGGCGGGCAACATCCCCGGAAGAACGCAGACCATGTCGCTTGCCATTTATTCCGCAGTGCAGGGGAATAACCGTGAAAAGGCTTACCTTTGGGTAGCGATTATACTGGCAATTTCCTTTTTCACGCTGATACTGATGAACTATTGGGCGGGCTACCAGGAGCGCGCACGGAAACGGGCGGTGCAGGATGCTTGAGGTCGCTATCAAAAAACGCTTGGGCAGTTTCCGTCTGAACGTACAGTTTGCGGCGCAGAATGAACTGTTCGCGCTTTTAGGCGCTTCCGGCTGTGGAAAAAGCATGACACTCAAATGCATTGCCGGAATCGTGAAGCCGGACGAAGGCCGCATTGTGCTCGACGGCCGGGTGCTTTTTGATTCAAAAGAGCGCATTGACCTGCCGCCGCAACAGAGGCGCGTTGGGTACCTGTTCCAAAGCTACGCGCTGTTCCCGCATATGACGGTGCGGCAGAATATTGGGGCAGGCATTCGCCATGTGACAAAGACCGTTCGGGATGAAAAGGTAGAGGAAAAGATCAAAAGTTTTTACCTAAGCGGCATGGAAGAAAAATTACCTGGGGAGCTCTCCGGCGGGCAGCAGCAGCGCGTGGCGCTTGCCCGAATATTCGCAAGCGAACCCCGGCTTTTGATGCTGGACGAGCCGTTTTCTGCGCTGGACAGCTACCTGCGCTGGCAGCTGGAGCAGGAGCTGCAAACCACGCTCGAAGCGTTCCCCGGCACGACGCTTTTTGTTTCCCACAACCGGGACGAGGTGTACAGGCTTTGTAAAACCGTCTGCCTCATCAACAACGGCAAAAGCGAGGAACCCCTGCCCGTACGAGAGCTGTTTGCCCGGCCGCAGACGCTTTCCGCCGCCCTGCTTTCGGGCTGCAAAAATTATTCCCGCATCGTTCCGGATGGGGAACGCCGCCTGTACGCCGAAGACTGGGGAGTATCGCTTATTTCCGCAGAAAGCGTGCCGCCCGAAACCAAGTATGTGGGCATCCGCGCGCACTTCGTGCAACAAAAAAACGGCGGGGAGAATTTGCTCTCCTGCCGTATTCTGCGTGTTGTGGAGGATGTGTTCGGAGCAATCGTGACGCTGCGGCCCGAGACCGCAAAAGAGGACACTGACTTTTCGCGCATCCGTATGGAGCTATCTAAGGTTGAAGCGCGGGGGCTAACCTCCGGCGACGTTATTTCCGTATCCCTTGCCCCGGAGCATTTGCTGCTGTTGCGCTGAACTCTATTACGCGTTGCACTTGTACTCCTTAGAGTATACCCTCTCCGGGGGGTGGGGGATTCGCAGCAAGGTACTCGGGGTTCTAAAATCGATTCACAGGATCGATTTTTGGCTCTCATGAGCCAACGAACCCGCTTCCCTACGGGAAGCCCCCACTTTCAATCCGATTTGGACGATTGGTTGTGCAGTGTTAAGCTGCACATCATTCCTTGCCGAATACCCGAATGTGCCATTCGGGTGCATGTGCGTTAAATCGGCAGAAAAAATGCCGCGATAAGCGGCATTTTAACTTGCAGAAAACCCATTGACGAAGTCCAAAGGACTTTGTCAATGGCTAGGGGCGCACTCGTATGTGTCTCCGCGTAACGTTTCCACCGCGTGAGCAAGTACGGGCAGCACTACTTCCATGCATTCTGCCACCGCCTTCGGGCTGCCAGGCAAGTTGATGATTAGCGTCCTTCCCCGTACGCCCGCCGTGCCCCGCGAGAGCATGGCGCGGTTCGTTTTTTGCATGCTGTACGCACGCATGGCTTCGGGGATACCGGGCACTGCGCGCTCGATTACGCTTAACGTTGCCTCGGGCGTGACATCCCGCGGGGCAAGGCCGGTGCCGCCGCTGGTGAACAGTACGTCCACAGACCCGCTGTCACAGGCATTGCGCAGATAGTTTTCAATCTGCTTCCTTTCATCCGGCAGCACGTCCAGGGACACGACCTCGGCATGAGGTTCCAAAATTCCTTTGAGCGTGGGGCCGCTTTTGTCCTCGCGCTCGCCGCGAAAGCCCTTGTCGCTTAGTATTAGAATCGCTGCTCGAATGGGCTGCATGGATACCTCCCGCTTTTTAGGGGCTTTGCCCCTATAACTCCACAGTTCGCAATGGTTGCGCTACGTTGCGGCAAAGCCGCATCCTTGCACGCCTTGCTCACTGGAACTTCGCTTCGCTGCTCCCCCCACTGGGGGCGCTCAACTCCGTCCCCACCCAAGGGGCATGCCCCTTAGGAATCCCTTTCTTCAAAACGTCCTACTAAATCAAGCTTTCCCACTTCTCGGTCAGCGTCTTCAGGTCAGCTTCCAGTATCGTCAGCTTCAGCGGCATATCCGGCGAGCGGCGGACGAGGCTGCGGTCAATGAGCGTCTGCAGCGCGCGCAACTGCTCCTGCAGCTTGTACC
>JAEYSE010000029.1 GCA_023435025.1 Bacillota bacterium | reverse complement strand
AGCTATACGGAGGCGGACGTGACGCTTATGGTAGGCTATGAAGAAGCTGGACAGCAAAAGACCGGGCAACTCACCGTTACCCTCACCCTTGAGGAGCTAAAATTCGGCAGCTTTGAAAACACACTGGGCCGCATCGGGGCAAGGAAGACTTCGCTTAGGATGCGCGGAGCCGAGCGGGGCATATATCGCTTTGGCGGCGAGGAGTATGCCGGCTGGTACCTGACTGAACGGCGCTATGGCCATGGCGTGGGTCTTTCGCAGCGAGGGGCGCAGGAGCGGGCGCGCGCGGGCCAGCCATATACGGATATCCTTTCGTTTTATTTTCAAAACACAACGCTGATCACCGTAGGCACATATGAGAACGCGCCGAAGATCACCAGCGATCATTACAGTGTGCATGAATGGGGCGTAAGCGGCGTTTCCCCCGGAACGTCAACAGAAGCCCTGCTTCAAAAGCTCTCATCCGAAGGTAAGCTGGATTTGGTCAACGCAAAAGGCGCGCTCGCCACCGGCAGCGTAAGTACGGGTTCCTTTGTGCGCGTTACCTATGACGGGGGCAAAGCGTTCTTTGATCTGCCCATTGTGGTATTCGGCGATCTTGACGGCGACGGCAAAATTGAAGAAAGCGACGTTTTGGCGCTGCAAAGCCATCTCGTTCACGAAACCTCTCTTACCGGCGCGCGCCTTCGCGCGGCGGATGTTGACCATGACGGCGAGGTTGGCGTCTTGGATCTCTTACTGTTGATCCGGTCAGTGAACGGCGACGCGAAACTATCTCAGGGAGGCTAAGCAATATGAAACGCTTCATCAAATATAAAAAGACTTTTGCGGTGACGCTGGCACTGCTGCTTTTCGTGTTGCCCGCCGTGGCATCCGCATCGGTAACCATCAGCACATCTGCTGATTATACGGCTGTGCAGCCGGGCGATACCGTGGAGGTTACCATCACCGTAAGCGGTAAAGGCATGGCGATAGCGGAGGGCCTTTTCACCTATGATCCCGCTGTGCTGACTTATACCGAAAGCGAAGGGGGCGCGTCTGACGGGTTTTTGAACATGGTATCCGCCCAAAAGGGCGGTGCGGATACCCTTACCGCGCGCATACGCTTCACGGCGGCGGGAGCGGGCAGCGCGAATATAGAAGTTTCCATTGAAAATGTGCTTGGCTATGACGGCAAGGAGCAGGGAAGCGCGAAGTCCAATGTGTCCGTTTCGGTATCTGCACCCGCCCCTACTCCTACGCCCACGCCACTCAACTATGCCAAGACGGGCGTTCTAGCACAAAACGTGAAGGGCGCTTCCGAAAGCATGTATATCTGGCGCACGCTTGAGAATGTGACGATACCTTCCCGCTATTCCGAAACCTCGCTTACCTACCATGGGGAAACGGTGGCCGCGGCCAAAGTGGAGGACAGCGACGCGCCGACGCTTTTGTACCTTTCAACCGCCGCGGGCGATATGGGCGGCTACTTTATTTATGATGCTGCAGCCGATACGCTGTATCCTTACCAGACGGTATCTTCCGTATCAAAATCCTATATCCTGCTTGAGCCGGATGGCAGTGTGGCGTTGCCCGAAGGGTTCTCGGAAACAATGCTTACGATCGGCGAAAAGGAGTACACGGCGTGGAACGCTAAGGATGCACAGGGCGAGATTTATCTGCTGTATGCCCGCAATCCCGACGGCGAGGTAGGTTACCATGTTTACAACGCCGAGGATGAATCCCTTCAGCGCTATGCCGTATTGCCTGCGCGGCCCGCGCAGCCTTCGCTGCCGCCCGAGGTGCAAGTAACTCCCGCGCCGGCGCAGGTGGAACTCCCTCCCTCTCCCGAACATGCTAACGGCATCATGCTAAGCAAGACGGCATTCTATCTAATATGCGGTGGAGGGGCGCTGCTGCTTCTCGCAGTCGCGGCGCTGCTCATCGCCCGTTTCTTTGAAAAGGGACGCCAAAGGGCCGCGCAGGAACGCCCCCAGAATCAAGAGATGGGGCAATAACGCCCCATCTCAGATACCGCTATGATCGCTGGATGTCACCAATATCGCACCATGCTGAGATTATTCAAAGCTTTTATGCTGCAAAATAAAGCCTATTTTTCTCTTAAATAAATCCTGTGTTGTTAATATATGTATATCATTTATTTGGGTTTTATTGTATAATAATTCTCAAATCTTACAAAAGGCTGCAGGGGGAATTATGAAAAGGGCAATTTGCATTCTATTGATCGCGATCATAAGCGTATTGATATTGGCCGGGTGCGGCACAAGCAACGAAAGCACGGCGCTTCCCACATTAACGGACAGCCCCGCGCCGCTTGTCTCAGCAAGCGGTACGGTCGAGACCACCCCCGACCCGACGCCAGAACCCACCCCTATCGCGACGCCAAAAGGCACCCCCGCTCCGGCGCCTGGCGTGGGTTCCACCGTGTACATGACCAAGGAGATCACGCCCGAAAGCCTGATGGCCATTTATAAAGCGCTTGGACGCGAGGCAACCGGCAATGTGGCGGTCAAAATCAGCACCGGAGAGCCGGGCGGCAAGAACTACCTTGCTCCCGATCTCATTAAGGACCTTGTCCAGTCGGTAGATAGTACGATCGTGGAGTGCAACACGGCTTACGGAGGCCGCCGCGGGAATACCGCAATGCATATGCAGGCTGCGGAGGATCACGGTTATACGGCTATTGCGGAAGTGGATATCATGGATGCGGACGGCTTTATCAGCTTGCCGGTGACAAACGGGAAGCACTTGACAGAGGACCGGGTGGGCTCCCATTTGGAGAACTATGATTTTGTAATCGTGCTTTCCCACTTTAAGGGCCACGAAATGGGCGGCTTTGGCGGCGCGATCAAAAATATTTCCATCGGCATCGCGTCTTCTGTTGGCAAAAGTCTAATTCACAGCGCCGGGAAATCAGAAACCGGCATCAGCATGGGTACTCCGCAGGATGATTTCTTAGAATCCATGGCGGAAGCGGCAAAAGCAGTGGCCGACTATGAGGGCGAAAATATCCTCTACATCAACGTGATGAACAAGCTTTCCATCGACTGCGACTGCAACTCTCACCCTGCCAAACCGACGATGGCGGATATCGGCATCTTAGCGTCTTTAGACCCCGTGGCGCTCGATCAGGCGTGCGTTGATCTCGTATACGCGGCTCCCGACGGGCAGGACCTCATTGCAAGAATGGAGTTCAAAAACGGCGTCCACACCCTGGAGCACGGGGCGGAAATCGGCCTTGGCAGCCGTGCCTATCAGGTGGTAAGCATCGATGGCTGATATTCTGAGGCGGGAAGGAATATACCTTTGGTTTTATTTTTCCGTCCAGTTTGAGCAGATTTTTTGGTATTGGGCCGTTGGCATTATTCTTGGTTCCGTTATCTCCGTATTCGGCAAAGAAAAAATCCACCGGCTGCTTCATTCCATTCAGAAGAATCGGTTGGGGGCGTTGGGGGTGATTCCGGCAAGCTTAATTGGAATCGCCTCCCCTTTGTGTATGTACGGGACTATCCCCATTGCCGCTTCCTTTTCTGAAAAAGGGATACGGGACGATTGGCTTGCCGCCTTTATGATGAGTTCCATGCTGCTTAACCCGCAGCTGATCATTTACAGCGCGGCACTAGGCAGCACGGCGCTACTCATACGCACCGTTTCTTGCGTACTTTGCGGAATTGTCGCAGGTCTTTGCGTACGGTTCTTTTACCGGGACAAAAGCTTCTTTCATTTCTCCGGTTTATTGGAGCCAGCCAACCGGGACACCCACCCGAATTGGATGATACGCCTTCTCAAAAACATCTGGAGAAATGTCAAAACCACCGGGCCCTACTTCCTTTTGGGCGTTTTACTCTCCGCGGTTTTCCAGCGCTATGTCCCGGCAGACGCATTTGCCCATCTCTTCGGCGAACAAAGGGGTCTTGGCGTGCTGCTGGCGGCGACGATGGGAGTCCCGCTTTACGTATGCGGCGGGGGAACCATTCCCCTGCTGGCGGAGTGGTTGAATAGCGGCATGAGCATGGGCGCCGCCGCGGCATTCATGATCACCGGGCCCGCAACGAAAATCACCAACCTGGGAGCGGTCAAGATCGTGCTCGGCATGAAGCGGTTCGTTTTATATCTGCTGTTTGTGATACTGTTTGCAACCGTCACGGGGCTTATTACAAATGTGCTTGTTTAGTATCAAACATCGTCTAATCGTTTTTCTTAACCCATCGCATCCTCTTCACAGTAAAGCCGCTGGCTTATAAATCTTCATCTGCATCCTCTTCGAAGTAAAACCAATATTTTTTGACTTGTTCCACATTATAAAACGACGAGCTTGTACTTATGGGCGGCTCGCCGTCCTCGCAGTATACAATCCCCTTATAATAGTAAGTTTTGTTTGTGTCTTTTTCAAACATCAGCTGTAAGACAATTTCTTTCCACGCAGAATGATCAGAAATCCAAAAATAGTGTAAATCATCAAAGAGCAGATGGACGTATTGTACCAGCAATTCATCATCTATATCTTTCAAAGGAATATCTGTGCCTGATCCATTTATATTTATTGAGATGATTTTGTCACGAGGATACCTGAATATTCGTTCGAGATCATTGGCAATAAAATACTCCTTTACATACTCAAACGCTTTCTCATTCTTCTGATATTCCTGTATCACTTCTTCCTTTGTCTGATCCCTTTTGAAGATATACATGGCAGTGCCAAGCACAATACAGGATACAAGAACTACCAGCAATATTGTTTTTATCTTTTCCATGGAACGATCTCCTTTTGCAGCAGTGCCTGTGCCACCGCGGTTTTTGCCGGATGGCACAGGCAAGTATTTGGGATGCTAATGAATTCGCGAAGCGGAGCCATGCTCCTGAAGTGCACTGTAAAATCTTATGCCGTATTCTATTTTTTCAAGATCTCTGTCGTTGTCGCCAAAAAAGCTGCCTGACTGCACGACTTTTATACTCCTATTCCTCCCGCACCTCAACAACTTTCATCTCCCCCTCTATCCGTTCCTGAATGGTAACTACAACCTTGTCCCGCTCCACATCATAAATCGCCTCTTCCTGCCGAACCAGCACAGGCGCGCCATCGATATACTGAAAGGTGCGCTCCGTGTACGCGCTTACACTATCAGGGTAATACGACGTAAAGTTTTTTGCTTTTGCGTCTACAATAATCTCTCCTAAATGCAACGCTTCCAGCGCTTCATCCAGTTGAAAAATGCCCCGATCTCTATCCCACGTCCAATAGCGAACCCATACATTTGACGCTCCGGTATCATATAAAATACCCATATCCAGAAAGCCGTCAAAGTTGATATCTTCAAGAATCAGGGACATCTCCGCATAACTTGAAAGCTCCGGATATACGATACCCATGTCTTCTTCTTCCAGATATATTTTCTGTAACAGCAAACCGTCCGTAAGACTTATGACAAACGCTTCTTTCCCGTAATAACGCCCGTCTTGCAATTCTCCCGTAATGGTGATACAAAAGGGCGGGAATTCCTGCTGCGCGGGAACAATCTGCACCAGCGAAAATGTATTTGTGCTCTCATCGATATAGTATCGCGGAATGATACGCGAAACGGCATCTACCGCACACATCTTGCCATCCTGCAATTCATAGGTCGTTGCAATCGCCTTGTCCTGTGCTTCATCATATACCCGCTCAGTGTAGCTTGATAAAGCGGGCATGCCATCTACAAACTCGAATATCCACCTGAGAATGGTACTCTCATCACTCTTTCCGTGATAGGAATAGATTTTTTTATCCTTTTCATCAATACTCGGATGCCCCAACTCCAGCGCTTCCAATGCGGCGCTGCGTTCAAACGTCCGCTCCTTATCATTCCACAGCCAATAGTAATCGCTGCTATCCCCTTCAATCCAGAAATCGATAAGCCCATCAAAATTGATATCCCGCGCTTGGAGATAAAGATGTTCTTCCGTTCCTCTTTAAGAGAAAATGGACGTAAGTCATATTCATAAAGCATTGTTGTCCCATCCGTAACGGCGACCTGTTCACTAAGATACTGGTTTTTTTCAACGCTGCCAGACAGCACGGCATAACGGGTTGCCCCGTTCTGCTCAAAAGATTCTATCACATGGAAAATCCCTGTATTTTCATCGACTTGAAAACCCTTTTCATAGTTTGACGGAAGGGGATAAGCGGCTGTATCCGCGCCCATGCCAGCCTCCATTTGGGCTGGCACAGGTGTGTCTTCCGGAAGGGAACTTAGATTAACCTCCTGCTTGGATGCGCAGGAGGAGAACAGCAACGTTAAGAGAAGTATCAAGGTAACCAACTTTACCTTTTTCATGGGTTCTCCTTATATTCGTTCACCAATGTTGACTTGGTTTTTATTCCTCCCATACCCTTCAGTTACAAAAAGCGCTCCATCCTGCGCCTTCGCCGTTATGACCCCTCCTCTGTGATTTGCTCCACCAATACCGGCTGACCGTCCATGTAGTGAAAAATGCGTTTCTCATAAAAGAGACGATGCTTTTCTCTTGAAGTGACCGTACGGGTCTTATCGTCAAATGTAGGACCGCAAAGGTAAAGTTTGTCCAGTTCTATCCCAGGATGAAAAGTGCCTAGTTCCGGGTCCCACAAGAAAAACCGGTAAAACTCATTGTAATCCACACCAAAATCACGAATTAGTTGAATATCAAAAAATCCGTCAAAATTGGCATCTACCACTTTAAGATCGAGCTCTGAATTTCCAAGGAGCGGCAATAGGGCATGTTCGGTTTCCGCATGCTCGTATTCCAATGGGATCTCCTGTATCTTTTCTCCTGTTTCCTGTCGCGTGATTGTAAGCATATCGGCCATATAGCTTTTGTGATAGTCTTTCACGGACATGTCGCCGGAAACACTAATCTGCATGGCCGGAATATTCCCCTGCGCCGGAATGTTCTTAATGAGCTGGAATTTGTCGCCTTGCCCGTAATAACCCTGCAACAGGTAGTCCCATTCCTCCTGCACATCCTTTGCTTCAAACACAAAGTCCGGCTGTACCTTCATATATGCAAGCAGGTCATATAAAAAAAACGTGTAGGATCGCAAGCATGCCGCGCTTGCGGTTGTCAGTGCACCGGAATAGGCCATGCCGCCATCCCTGAACGTGTTCGCGTAGAGTTCACCGGTCATAAATGAAAATTCGTGTAGCATGTCTCTGAGTTCTTCCGGTATGCGGACTGGGTACTCCGCAGCCGGATTTTCTGTTCCTGCCAGCAAGTCCAGAGCGTGGAGCGCTTCCGCCTCCCAGCATTCCCGATAATTGCCTGCCAGAAAGTTATCCTCCATGGTGCTTTTCGGTCGCAGCCAATAGGGCCCAAACGCGTCGTCAATCGGGTTTTCTTCCCGCAAGGAATGTTGCGGTTGATCATTTATGCCCTCTGCATGTCTTTGCAGTACCGGCAACGGCAAGTCTCCAAAGGGCTGATAGTAGGATTCTTCCAGCATCCATGGGCCGGGCGTTGACATGGGCGGGGTTTGCACAGGGGTAGCTGCTGGGGTGGGGATTGGAGGCTGTATCGGCTGAACGGCCTCGGCAGCTTTCAATTGGCGTGTTTCAGCTTTATATAGCAGCACACCCAGCACGGCTGCGCAGCAGAAAAAGATGCAGTTGCCCGCAATCAGGAGCTTTTTCATAAACTATTCTCTCCTTGCCGATATCTTTTGCGGAAATCGTGGTCATTCGGCTTTAGTCAACCTCGGGCACACGAATTTGGATCGTTTTTTCGTATTCTTCATTGGGGAGCATATAAGTAAGGTAAATCGTATGTTTACTCCAGAAGCTGGCATTCATGATTGCCGAATGGGGAATCGGCCACATTGCCGCCTCAAATTCGTCCTCCAGTATCGGTTCATCAGGTTCAAACATTGAATAGATTTGATATACAAGCTTTGTGTCATCCACATTCGGCACCACAACGCATACAACCCCGTTTCCGGCTAAAATAGGATTATCATATATCGCCTTTCTGCCGCTGTGGACATCCACATAGGTGACTATTTTGTTCATCGTCCCCGTAAAATAGATCACAGATAAAATGCAATTGTCAACATACTCGACCTCGAATTCCCTTATATACGTTTCATTGTATATTTCATTCCCATGGATATCATAAATGGCGACACCCGAGATATAGTCATATTTCGGGTCGGGGATAGAATAGGTTTTATAATAACTTTTCAGTTCACAATCATGTGCAGCCGGTACGGAAATCACACCCTCCTGTAGGCCTAGCTCCGCCTCCGGCATAGGAGATGCCGACACTTCCTCCATAAAAGGAAATAGCGTTAAAGATGGGGTAGGTGTATTTAAAGAAAGGAGGCCATCCTCCTGCGCGGATGCGCAGGAGGATAACAGTAACATTAAGAGAAATATGCAGGTAACCAACTTGTCTTTTTCATGGTTTCTCCTTATATTCGTTCACCAATGTTGACTTGGTTTTTATTCCTCCACATACTCTTCCGTTACAAAAAGCCCTCCATCCTGCAATTCTACCGTTATAACATGCAGCTTCTCAATATCGGAATCAAAACTGCGCTTCAGCCATTTCACCAGTTTTGGCTTTCCATCGATATACTGGTACATCCGTTCCTCACTGTCGGTCGCGCTATCCGCATAGCGAGAGAGTATCGTCTGCTCTGCGGCGTCGAATTCCGGATAGTATAACTTTAACGCCTCCAATTCAGTATCTTTATCGAATTGCTTGTTATGCGCATCCCATGTCCAATAAAAATACACTACCCCATCTTCTGCTGAAATACGAAAATCCATATACCCATCGAAATTCAGATCTTCGACGCTCACACCGGCGGAAATATCATCGATCATAGGCAGCGTCGTCATGAGTAATGGCCCGCCATAGTAGGAAAGCGAAAACTTTGCCGCTCCTCGCCTGTTTTTGCATCCAGAACGCGCAAATTCTGCGCAAGTAGGAAATACTGGTGCTCATCCAAACTACCGTCTATCGCAAGAACCAGCTCGGTATTTCTTTGGGGGTCGGGGCGGATTGGTATTTGCAGCAGGAAGGTGTTTTCTTCGGGATGGATTTGATATCCGTCTACAAATGCCGGGGCGGATGTCGGGGCGACGGGGGCATTGATATGCCCACAGCCAAGCAGAATAATACAAAGAGAGAGTAGAGTAAAAATGCATATTTTTTTCATATCCGCTTGTAATCCTTTTCCTGAAGTTTTTAAGACCTGTATGGATATCACGGCCTTAAGTGATATCCATACAGAGCTTCCGTTGCCGGTTAATCTTAATCAATATCGTAGTCGGAAAACAACGTGCTTTTAATTTTTTCATAATCCCGGTTTCTTCCTGTAGATACCGGCTCATTAAACGATTTAACATACTCGGTGAATTTGGAGAAATCACCTCCATCATCTATGATTGGGGTGATCTTTCGATGAACACCCCAGTACCAAATTGCCGATTCCCAAGGATATTTTTCCGCAACATAATCCGCGCCGAGTCTTAATATATCCGGATCATTCATATATTCAGAAAATTCTTTATATCTTTTTTCACCAGTTATGTGAAGATATCCGCATCCACGATATTTCCAGGCGCTTCCTTTTTGAGTCAATTTTTCTCCAAAACCTGTTTCGTGGGCGATCGATGCAAGGAAGTATAAGACCTTCTCGGGCGTATTCAAGTTTAACGCTTCGATGGCATAATTAAGCCCTGCAACAACATTATCGTTGAGGTTTTTCCATTCAATTAGCTCTAACTGTTCTTTCGTTACAGCTATATTGCTTTTTACCGGCAAATTATCCTTTACCCCCGCTGCCGCCTCATCCCTTGCCTGTTTCTCCGCAGACGCCTCTGCCCTTTTATTCTCCACTTCCATCCTCGCCGCTTCCGCAAGCTGCTCCTGTTCCCACGCGTCCACCTCGCTCCAATCCGGTATGGATATGCCCTTTTCCCAGCCATATGCAAACCGGTTCAACCGATCCTCTACGGCTCTTATGTTGTTTTCAATATCTTTCTTTTGTTCTTGCAGCGCACGGTATTCCGGGCTGGGTGCAAACACTCTTTCATAAACGCTAAAATGCTCAAGCTCCCCTTTCTTTTGTTCAAGCTGCCTTTTCAGTTCAGCGTGCAGATTCTTCTGGCCATTTACCAGCTCGTCCTGTGATGAACCGCCTGGCCTTCTAAAAAACGCCTCCGCCCCGCCAACCATTTGGATGCCAAGCAAGGTTTTACGGACATACTCCGAGGTGCTATATTGCTGCAGCGCCGCAAGCATTTCAAGCGCATCCGTTTTTTGCCTTGGGCTGAGGTTGGACGCCATCACGTCCTGATACAGTTCTTTCAGTTCATCGGCAACCACTTCTGTGGAAACCGGCACCTTTCCGCCGGCCAATATAAACTTCTTATAGGCGTACTCCGTCTCCTCTCCCCACACGCCGTCCACCCCTACGCCAAGCATGCGCTGCATGGCCGCAACATCGTCGATGCCTTCGGGAATGGTATAGCCCTTGGCCGGCCGGTTTTCCGTAACAGTCGGAGTGGAAAGCGTTGCTAGCTGTGCGCCGGTCTGCGCGCCCACAGTTTGTCCCGCCCCACGGCTACCGCTCAGCGGTACGATTCCCGCTCCTTTGCCGTTGCTTAAGGGAATTGCTTCCGCCTGCGAGGCGCTTACCGTAGCTCCGGTGAGCTTATTGAGCCCTTCCATAACCAGCCGCGCAATTTCCTCCGGGTCATATTGGCCCGCCCACTGCTGCTGCAGCTGGTCAAACTTCTGCTGCGTTCTTCTTCCCCACACGCCGTTTACATCCAGCCCGTGTTCCGCCTGAAACGCGCGCACATCCTCCGCGCTTTTAATGTTTGCGGGCGGATCATAACCCCGCGCCAAATAATTGCCCCGATCGCTTTTGCAACGCCCAGGCTTAGCTTATAAATCTCCTCCACATAGCCAAGCCGCTCCCTGTCTGCAGGCAAGGATGGCATCAGAGTGGTACCAAGCACTGCGGCCATTGCTTTGTCAAACTGCTTCTGCGTCTTGGGGCCCCACATGCCGTCCACCGTCAGCCCACCCAGCCAGCGCTGCATTTCCTTTACGGCTTCTACGCCCACTATGCCTGCGGGCGGCGTGTAACCATCCAGAGCATACCGCTCCCTGGATTGCGCAGAGGTGTTTTTATCATTGGGATTATCGTTTGTATGTTCGCTTCGAGCATTCTGGTTCTGATATGTATATTTTGTCATTTTATGCCTCTTCTTTCAATAGACTTTTCGCTCTGTTTGCACTTTTCATAATTTGTTCTTTTTTAGTCGGGGCTGTTTTGCGCGGCCTCCCTGATTTGCCGCTCGCAGGCCCGGAACTCCTCCGGGCTCATGCCCAAGTAGTCCGTTTCGTCCGGGGGAATATCGCTTCGCGTCACATAGGCTACAAGCTCACTAAGCCGTTCCGCGTCCTCCGCAATGCGCCGCGCTTCCAGCCGGATATGCGTTTGCAGCAGGGCATTGCGTACCGCCGCAACCGGTATCCCATGCTCTTTGGACAGTTGCAGCAACACCCAGCGGGCCTGCTCCAGCTCTTTGTCCCCGTCGTGATCGTTTAAAAACGCTTGTTCCGCCGCAATCCCTTCCTCCCCGCCGTAACTCGCCATTGCCCGCAAAACTGTTTCATAATCCATAGTAAAACCTCTCCCTTGCAGTATCACATGTATAGAACATATGTTTGCATAAAAAATAGCACATTTTGCCTCGGGCAACAAGAACAAACGGTCGAATATCATGAATATAGAATGATTGTAAGAATGCTTTTAGACTTAGAAAAATCTTATGATGAGATCAGGACAGGAGCCGCGATTCCAGGCATAAAAAAAGCGCCCGACAGGCGCTCTTTGTAACTTAAATCGTATTCTACACATTCCCGCCCCGGATATCTTCCAGCGTCCTATGTTCCAGCGAAACATGCAGAAATCTGCGTTCGCCGCCGCTTCCGACAGGGGACTGCGCGACCAGCCCGACCTTTATGCGCCGCCCCATGGGAAGGGTGCATATCCGGGCCATTGTAAATTCCCTGCCATCCAACGAATAATGGACGGCAAAAACATCATCTTTGCGGGCAAGCTGGAGCCAAACTTCGTTTCCCACTATGTTTGCGCCGTTCGCGTCGTCTGACCGTCCGTTGGTCATCACCGTCACCACGGCGTGCGTGTGAAAATCCGTATACTCAAAGCAGGCCTTGGCCCAAAGCGTTTCATGCTCCAGCGCCAGCAACGCGCATGCGTCGTAGGTGGACGAAAAAGCATGGCTGACATTCGCCCTGAAAACAAAGTCTCCCTCTACCTCCTGATAAAAAAACGGCGCGTTTGCCTTGATTGCGCCGTCCGCAGGGTTCACAAAATAATCCGTTGCGGCAGGGGCATAGATTTGTATGCCGCTTTCGAGCAAACAAAACTGTGTTTCGTTTTTCCATGCAAAACCGTTGAAATCCATTGTCTTCCCCCTGTCATTCTGGCGTATTCTCTATTTCACTTCTTACCCGAGCCGCCGCACGGACTGCCCGGGCATAAGGTATCCGTCCACCATGACCTGTTCGATAAGCGCCAATTGGGGCTCCTCGATGGTTGCAATCAGTCTACGCGCAGCCTCACGGCCCAAACTCATGGTATCTTGCCGGACGGTGGTCAGAGCCGGTTGTATCACCTCGGAAAGATATATGCCGTCAAACCCCGCTACGCTGATATCGTCAGGAATTCGCAAGCCCTTTTCCTCAATTACGTTTCTGCCGCCAATAAAGGAGAAATCGTCCGGGTACATAATGCAGGTCGGCGGTACGGGGAGTGATAATAGCGTACGTGTTTCCTCCGCGCTTGATACAGGGTCATGGTAAAGCCCGCTTCGCACATATCCTTCCGGAATGGTAAGCCCGAGCTCCTGGCAGGTACGGTAAAAGCTAGCTACTCGCTTCTGCGTCACGGCGGTGTCTTCGCCGTGTATAAACGCAATTCTCCGGTGACCTTGCTGATAGATGTAGGTTACAAGATCCTTCACGCATTGTACGTTGTTGGAGAGTATCGCCGTTTTTTCATTAAAAACATGGTCAATGGTGACAACGGGAATCTCGCTCTTCACCAGCTCCATAACGGCAGGATCGTAAAAGTTCACGCAGGCAATCACCACGCCGTCGCATTTGCGATAACGGCAATGCTTCAGGTAGCTCATGTTGTATTGCCCCAGGTTGTTGCTAATGAACGTAATATCGTAGCCCCTGTGTTCAGCTTCCACCTTGAAGCTGTCTAGCATGGAGGAAAAATATTCGTGATTGAGGCCGCTGTGCTTGTTATCAATAAACAGCACGCCCAGATTGTTGGTGCGGTTGGTTTTAAGCGCGCGCGCGGCAGCATTGGGAAGGTAGCCCATTTCCTTGGCTACATTGCGGATATGCTCCGCCGTACGCTCCCCGATATCACTGTGCCCATTGATGGCTTTGCTGACCGTAGCAACAGAAACGCCGCATCTCAGGGAAATATCCTTCATGGAAACCATAGAACATCCCTCCGCACCGCATATAGCAGTAGTATACCATTTTGCTTTCATGCCGGACAGAACAAATTTCCCTAAAATCCATAGAAAACCGAAAGTTTTCGCCGATTCGTATGCCCGCGCGCAACATAAGGGAGCGCGCGGGCATATTGGCCCTACATCAGGCTACAGCGTTTCGCCGTTCGTTTGAATGATATCCGCAAAGAAGAGCGCCGAATCCTTTAATACTCGCTGTTGGGTCGCATAATCGACATACACAAGCCCAAACCGATCGTCATACCCGCATGCCCATTCAAAGTTGTCCGTAAAGCTCCAGTATAAATACCCGAGTACGGGTACGCCCTCCGCTATGGCTTTATTGAGTTCGAGTAGGTACCGGTGCAGATAATCAATGCGTTCCGGGTCGTGCACCTTACCGTCCAGGTAGATGCGATCATTGCATGACTGCCCGTTTTCCGTAATGTATATGGGCAGCCCGTAACGCCGATACAGGTTCAGGGAGCCATAATGCATGATCTCCGGTGTCACCGGCCATTTCGTGGCGGTCAGTGGGAAGCCTTCCGGCCGCCGGGCAATCCTGCCGAATTCATCCGTACCGGCACCGTGGTAGACGTTCACACCCAGGAAATCCGGCTTTTCCACCAGATCCCAATCGCTTTGCGGAACGGACTGCATGAATTCTTTCAAAAAGGCGGGCGCGTCGTCATCGTATTTATGGAACATGACGGCGTCCATATAGGCATTGAATGTAAAAGCCCAAGTTTCGTCCGTCAGCCGGAATGAAGTGCGATACGCGGCTTCCCGGTTGGCGGGCGTATCCATAAGCGGGTAGCAAAGCCGCCCGCAGGGGACAACGCCGATCTGAACAGGGGCCGTGCTGTTTTCTCTTAGCGCCTTTGCCCCAACGCCATGGGCGAGCACCACATGGAACATGCACTTTGCCTGTTCTTCATTTGAAAGCTTCAGCCCCGGCGCATGCTCGCCGTTACCATGCCCCAGCCCCACCACGCATTGTGGCTCGTTGATTGTCATATACGTTTTCACACGCCCGTCGAAGCGTTTTGCGAGTATTGCAGCGTAAGCCGCAAACGCATCCACGGTCGCCCGGTTCAGCCACCCGCCCTCCTTCTGCAAAGCACTGGGAAGGTCCCAATGGTAGAGCGTCACCCATGGCTCGATGCCATGGCGAATAAGCGTATCGATCACGCGGTCATAAAATGCTAAGCCCGCCTCATTCACTTCGCCCGTGCCGTTGGGCATTACGCGGGGCCAGCTGATGGAAAACCGGTATACCTTTAAGCCGATGCGCGCCATCAGCGCGATATCTTCCTCGTAGCGGTGATAAAAATCGCAGGCGACATCGCCCGTATCGTCATTGCTCACATGCCCCTTGCCTGTTTCATGGGAAAAATCGTCCCATATGCTCGGGCCCTTGCCATCCAAATCCCACGCGCCTTCGCATTGGTAGGAAGCGCAGGCCGCGCCCCATACAAACCCTTTGGGAAAACTCATGTCGTCACCTCTAGTTAGTATTTTCGGGCTTTTAAGCCCGATTGAGTTCGTTCAAAAGCGATTCGATCTGCTCCTCTGTAATCTGGTCATTGCCAAAGCTGAAAGCGGCACGAAGGGGCATATACTGCAGCATGGCCTCCATCATTTCGGTCGATATGGCCTCCTTGGCCGTGTCGGATGCGTCTGTCTCAGGTGCCAGTGCGTTCGCAATGCCGTCCAGAAACGGCTTTAGATTGGACTTCGCCCGCGGGTCGGACATGATATCCATGAATATGCTGTTCATATCATATCGCACGGGCAGCTTTACGGTGGAACGGACCATTACTGTCTTTTTGAGCACGAGATCTTGGGAGGACTTGCCGATGAGTATGTCGAACTCCCCTGTTTCCACGTGCCAATCGTGCAGTTCCGTGTTCCAGTACGCAAACGCGCGGTTATTGAGGGTAAATTGAACCGTCTTGGTTTCCCCGGGTGCAAGCGCGACTTTTGCAAAGCCTTTGAGCTCCTTTTCGGGGCGGATTGGCGTGCTGATTTTGTCCGAAACGTAAAGCTCAACAATCTCCTTGCCAAACACGTCGCCTGTGTTTGTGACGTCAACCGATACGGTCATGGAATCGGTGTCGTCTATTTCATCCTGATCCACGCGGAGGTTACTGTACGTGAACGTGGTGTAGGAAAGTCCGAACCCGAATGGGAAGAGTACATCCATTTTCTTTTTGTCATAATACCGATACCCTACAAACACGCCCTCGCGGTATTCTGCAATGTCCTTTTCCCCACCGTAAAACAGGTAGGAAGGATTATCCTCCAGCTTCATTGGAAATGTTTCGGGTAGCTTGCCACAAGGGTTCGCTTCGCCAAAAAGTATGCGCACCACGGCTTCACCCACCGCCTGGCCGCCCAGATAGGCTTCGAGTATTCCCTTGACGTCATTCACCCAAGGCATCTCCACCGGTGAGCCGTTGTGCAGCACCACAACCGTGTTGGGGTTGGCGCAGACGACGGCCTGGATCAAACGATTTTGACAATCGGGTAGGCGCATATGCGCGCGGTCATAGCCTTCGGATTCATAGGCATCGGGAAGACCCGCGAATACTACCGCGACCTTGGCGTTTTTCGCCAGACGCACCGCTTCCTCCACCAATGCGTCTGTCGTCTCATCCTTTTCAATATCAAAGCCCTTGGCATACGCGATATTGGAGACGCCCGCCGCAGCTTCCAGCGCGCTGGTGGTCTTGAAACAGTTGATGTGGGAGCTTCCACCACCCTGAAAACGCGGCTTTTCCGCGAATTCGCCGATGAACGCGATATCGTCCTCCTTGTGAAGCGGGAGAATACCGTCCGCATTTTTCAAGAGCACCATACATTCTTCCGCAAGCCGGGCGCTCAGCGCGTGCTGCGCCTCCTTATCCCATATGGTCTCAGGCCTTGCAGAGTCCAGATAACGATAGTTGACGGTCAATATCCGTTCCACGGCCAGGTCCAGCAGCGCTTCATCGAGCTTTCCTGCGCGGACAGCCTCCACGATCTTTTTGTCATTTATGCCGCCGGACGCGGGCATTTCAAGGTCAACGCCCGCTTCAAGCCCTTTTACGCGGTCTGTCACAGCGCCCCAATCGGTGACGACATAGCCGTCAAAACCCCACTCGCCGCGCAGGATATCCGTCATCAGCAGGCGGTTTTCCGCCGCGAATGTGCCATTGATTTTGTTATAGGAGCACATTACTGTCCAAGGCTTTGCCTCTCTGACCGGCGTTTCAAATGCGGCAAGGTAGATTTCCCGCAGGGTACGTTCATCCACCTCGGAACTAGAAGACATGCGGCGGTGCTCCTGATTATTTGCGGTATAGTGCTTGAGACTGGTGCCAACGTTCCTTGACTGTACGCCTTTAATGTGGGCTGCCGCCATTTCGCCCGCAAGATACGGATCCTCCGAGAAATATTCAAAGTTGCGCCCGCACAGCGGTGACCGTTTAATATTGACCGCTGGGCCCAGCACCACGCTGAGCTTTTCCGCCTGGCATGCATCCCCTATGGCCTCACCCAAAGTGGTCAAAAGCGCCCGGTCAAATGAGGCCGCTGTCGCGCATCCTGCCGGAAAGCAAACTGCCATGATGCTTTCGTTTACCGCCAGATGGTCAGCGGCTTCCGATTGTTTTCGCAAGCCGTGGGGGCCGTCACTCATCATAACAGAGGGGACATTCAAACGTTCTACGGGTTTAGTATGCCAGAAGTCCAGGCCCGAACAGAGGGACGCCTTTTCTTCGAGCGTCATTAGTGATACCAGTTGCTTAATTCCCATATCGTTCACCTCTTTCACGCGTTGCAATTATTCTATCAATGATTGCAAAACGCGCATATCAAGCCGGTTGTGTTTTTGTCATACCTGTTTTTCATTTTGCGTGGATACGGTGGAAAGATCCCACTCCTCATATATCTTGGGTACGTCGCTGATCAGGCGCTTGGTGTAGGCGGCCTTGGGTGTAAGAATCACTTCGTCAGCCGTGCCGCTTTCCACAAATTTTCCGCGCTCCATGATGTATACGCTGTCTGAAATGTAATAGGCAAGCCCGATGTCATGCGTAATGAATATAATTGTCATGCCGGTTTCATTGCGCAACTGCAGCAGCATGTCGAGTATGGTCGCGCGGGAGCAGGCGTCGATCATGGAGGTTGGCTCGTCGGCCAGGAGAATCCTGGGCTTAAGCAGGAAAATTCGTGCAATCATCAGCCGCTGCATCTGCCCGCCCGAAAGCTCGAAAGGATATTTGTTGGTCAGTTCCGCGTATTTAAGATTGACGAAGCTACACGCTTCTGTCATCATCTCTACCTTTGTTTCATGCGGGAGCCGCCGCCCGCCGCGCATATGGATGCAGTCAAGCAGCACGGTATCGATCTTATTAAACATGTTAAACGACGAAAACGGATCCTGAAATATGGCCTGTATGCCCTTCCAGTATTCCCGTTTTTTCTTCTGGGTGCTAATATCTCGTTTGTTGCCCTGAAAGAAAATTTCGCCTTCCGTTACGCTGGTAAGCCCCAAGAGCATTTTTGCAAGGGTCGTCTTTCCGCTCCCCGATTCGCCTACGATAGATATCAGCTCGCCTTCACGGAACGCAAAATCCACATGATCAACCGCGACATTCCGTTTTTCACCCATGCCGTAAACCTTTGTAACGCTTGTGCCGCTCAAACAAAGCGGGCGATCCTCAAGAGGTATTCTCCTTACCGCCTCACTCATGTTCGTACACCTCCCTGAGCTTTTCTACGGGGATGATGCAGCGGTACGCGCGCTCGCCCCCAGCTTCGGAAAGCGGAATGCTGACGAATCTGCATTCCGGCTTCACGTATTTGCAGCGTTCGGCAAACCGGCATCCGCAGGGCGGGTTTTTGAGATTGGGTGGCGTGCCGGGTATGGCGGTGAGCTTAACATCCCGCACGCCCTCTTCCGGCACGATGATAGAGCCCATGAGCCCTTTGGAATATGGATGGATGGGATCAAACACCATTTCTTTTGCGGTGCCCTTTTCCACGATCTGCCCGGCGTACATCACCATAATGTCGTCCGTCACATTATAGAGAAGCGGCAGTTCATGGGTAATGAATATCATGGATTTGATATAGCCCTGCTCCATAAGGTCTTTGAGCATTTTGATGACCATCTTCTGGCTTGTGACGTCCAATGCGCTCGATGGTTCATCCGCAATGAGCACCTTGGGGCAGAGTATGGTGGATATGGCGATGACCGTACGCTGCTTCATGCCGCCGGAAAGCTCAACGGGATACCGCTCCAGCACATCCACGGGCAGGCCGAGCACAGAAAACCGCTCCTTCGCCATATCGTGAATCTCTTTTTGGGTGGCTTTGGGATCGTGCGCGCGAATGACGTCCTCAATAAAACGTATAATTCTGCGGGTGGGGTTGAGCGCGTTCATGGCCGCCTGCGGAATATACGCAATCTCTGTCCCCAGTATGGTTTTTCGTACCTCGTCCGGTTTCATATCGGAGATGTTTCGGCCATCCAGTATGATATCGCCGCACATGTAGTGGAGCGGCGCGAAATAATAACCCATGAGGCTAAGCGCGAGCGTGGACTTGCCGCATCCGCTTTCTCCGGCGATTCCTAACGACTTGCCCTCCTCCACCTTGAAGGATACCTCGTTCACCGCATAGACGCTCTCGCAGAATCTTGTGATATATTTGGTTGTAAGGCCTTTGACCTCAAGCATTGTCCGTCCCATATCCGGCCTCCTAATCCCGTAAAGTAGGATTGAATACCTGGTCCAGGCCGGTATTCATCAAATTCAGCGAGAAGCTGACCAGCGCAATGACGAGCAGTACGGGGAAATACGCCCACCATGCGCCGACAAGCGGCGCCGAGTACGCCGTCGCCCATTGCATCATCAAGCCGAGCGTCGGAATTTCCGTAGTTCTGGGCCCCAGGCCAATCATGGAGAGCTGCGCTTCCGAAAGGATGGCGGAGCTTATTTGCAAGATAAGCGCCATCACCACATAAGAGGCGATGTAAGGCAGAATATCCGTCAGAATAATGCGCACAAGACTGTGCCCTGAAATTTTTGAAAGATTGACATGATCCCGACTACGAAGGGAAATCACCTGCGAACGGACCGCCCTTGCCGTCCAAAACCATGCGGTAAGGCCGATAACAATCGCAATGGTCGTTGCACCCCGCTGATCCTGCCCTATCGCAAACGATATGAGGATCAGAAGCACGAACGTTGGAATCACGGTAAACAGATTTGTGAAAAACATGATGATATCGTCTACGACACCGCCCAAATATCCCGCGAGCAGCCCCAGCACGAGACCGATAAACGTTGCGATAGCGCCCGCGACAAGCCCAATCAACAGCGATGTTCCTAGGGCGGATACAAGCTCTGTAAGCATGTCTCGCCCGTAATTATCGGTACCGAGCAGCAATGGCTTGACATTTGCCACCTCGGACAGGTTGACATAATCCGTATCCGCAATTTCCGCTACCGGCTCAAGCTCCCCGGTTTCCGCGTTCTTCTGCATCACAATAAGATCCTCGTCTGTGAGCATATTCGAGAGCGCCTTATTAAGCCTTGCGTAATATTTGCGTTTTGCACTGGTCATGCCTTGGAACCTGAGCGTTTCGTCGTAATTGTTGAACCACAGATCAAGCAACGTGTTGGTATCATCGGTATCTATTTGGCTCTCCGGGATACCGAAAGCCGCAAGCCACTTTACCATCTCGACTTTGTCCTCCTCACCGAGCCTGTCGGCAAGGCGCTTTTGCGCGGCATCTTCGAGCTTCATTGTATATTTTGTTTGCGTACCAATGCTGTCCGCCACAGATAAATAGGTTCCCGGCCTCATGAATGAGCCGAGGCCTATGATTTTTAGCGGTTCGTCCGGAACGATGAGGGGATAGATGATGGTCATAAGCAGCAGGAACATCATAATGGCGAACCCAACTGCGAAATTAGGGGATTTGAAGACTTGGCGCAGCGTCCTTTTCATAAATACCCCCCTATTCCATCTGCGCGGCTTTTACGCGCGGGTCAATAAAGCCGTACAGGACTTCGACTGCAAAATTGGCTGCCAGGACCATGATGGTGATGATTAGCGTCGCCCCCGACACAAGCGGGTAATCCGCCCCAGAGATAGCGCTGAGTATGGTCGAACCGAGTCCCGGGTAATTAAATATGACTTCCGCAATCAAAGCGCCGCCCACCATCGTACCGAGGGAAAGCGCAAGGCCTGTGACCTGGGGCAGCATCGCGTTTCGGAACACATAGCCGACGATCTTTCGGTCCTTGATGCCGAGGAAGCGGCTGTACTTTACATAATCTGCGTTGAGTTCGTAGATAGACATGGAGCGCATGCCAATGGCCTGGCCACCGACGGATATAATAACAATCGACCAGAACGGAAGCTGGTAATGTGTCAAAATGGATTTTATAAACCGCATGGAAAATTCGGGGAGCAGTTCAAAGCCGTATCCCCCCCCAACAGGTGCGATTTTCAGCTTCAAGGCAAAAACAACAAGAAGTATGATCGCCATACCGAATGCCGGTATGCTGTTTGCAAACAAGGCGATGGGTAAAAGTACCTTATCGAAGCCCTTGCGTATATAGGCGGCCAACGCACCTAGGATATTGCCTATCAACCAACCTACGATAATCGCCGGCAGCTGAAGCCCTATGGTCCACCATATGGCTGAGCCGATGATATCGTTTACCGAGCGGGGATACTGGCTGAACGATACCCCCATCTCCCCCTTGAACATGTTTCCTACATATTTTAAAAACTGAATATGTATTGGCTGATCAATACCGAACGCGCGCGCGTAATACTCATAGGCCTGCTGCACCGTCGTCTGCGAGCTCGAATTCTGCGCTATGCGAGAAACAATCCGCGCGATAGGGTCGTTGGGCATCATGCGCGGAAGAAAAAAATTCAGCATAATCGCACAAATAAGCGTGATTAAAAACCAAAATACTTTTTTTCTGAAATAGCGTGCATAGTTTTTCACGACAAGACCTCCTGCCTTGAATAAGGGAACAGCCATGTTTCAAAAAGCTCAACATGGCTGTTCCCAACGTATCAGGGAGTTACGGATTGACAAGCTCCAGATTATAGAGACCGCCAATGCCGTAGCCGTTGATCATGACCAGCGGCGGGACGTTCTTGCCATCGCCCTGCTCGGGGAAGGCGGTCCATACGGTCTCATTCACCGCATGGAACAATTCCGGACGATACATTAAGCCGAAGGAGGGAACATCGGTAAGGTAGATCTCGTTGATCTTGGTGTAGAGTTCCTTCAGCTGAGCGGGGTCGGTCACGGTCGGGATCTGCTTGATAATGGCGTCGGCTTCCGGGTTCACATAGCCGCCAAAGTTGCCAGTGGCATTGGTAGCCGCCGAAAGGAACTCGCTGCTGATGAACTTACGGATACGCGCCCAAGGCTGAATGGGTCCTGCACCGTCGTTCCACATCATAAAGATGTCATACTCGGTCTGGCCGGTGGTGAACACCGTGGGCAGGAATACGTCCGCCTCGGGGAATTCGGTCGTAATGTTGATGCCGATGTTCTGACCGGCCGCAGCTACGATCTCGATGGCAATCTGCCAGTCGGACCAACCAAACGGACAGCATGCCTTGTACTCAAGGTTCTTTCCGTCGATATCGCGGTAGCCGTCGCCGTTGGTATCGACGATGCCCGCATCGTCAAGCAGCTTCTTAGCTCCATCGATGTCGTTGCCCGCCCACTGGAGGGGCTTGAGCTTGTCGTGATCGAGCAGCGACTGCTCGCCGTCAGTCGGGATCATCATGGAACGCGGAGTCTGGGAGAAAGTCGGGCTCTGGTTTGCTATGGCGTTGGCAATGATCGCGTCGTAATCGACCGCCATTGCAATCGCCTTGCGGACCGCCACATTATCAAGCCCGGGGGACTTCATGTTGTACCACGCCGTGGGGATAGAGGCGCACACGCCATACGGAGCTTCATCCATATAGGTGGAAATGGGCAGCCCCTGCTTGAGCCAAAGATCCTGAATGTTAGCCACAAAGCCTTGGGAAACATCTGCTTCGCCAGCGGCGAAAGCGGCATCTGCAGCCTTGTTGTCCGTGAAGATCGTGTGGGCAAGGTACTTGGGTACCGGCAGCTTGCCCCACATGGAGGCGTCCTGACCCCAATAATTATCGTCCCGCACTAAGACAACCTTCTGATCGTCGGAGTGGAGAAGCTTGTAGGGGCCCGAGGTGACGGTATCATCGCAGAGCGCGATTTTGAACGCATCAGGATCGTTCTTGACTTCTGCTTCTACGCCCTCAAAGTATGCCTTCTGCGTGACTAATACCTTGGCGACATATTCCTCTAGCATCAGCGGGTTCACGGCCTTGCCGCTATCGTTAAGCTTTGCGTACAGTACTGCAGTGGAATTGTCAACAGCTTCAATCTTATCGATATACTCCACGTATTCGTTGCCGGTGTTGGACGCGTACTTCACATGCGTCGCAAATGTGTAGGCAACGTCGTTCGCGGTCACGGGGGTACCGTCGTTCCACTTGGCGACCGGCTTGATCTTGACCGTCAGCTGGGTCCTATCCGCATTCCATGTAAAGTCGCCATCCGCAAGCAATGGATAGAGCTTGCCGTCAAGCATGTTGTACATATACAGTGTTTCGTACATCGGGATACGAGAGGATGCGTTCTGCGCGATAACCATGGAGTTGTTCGGGTCAGGATTGTAGGGGCTCCAGCTCTTTACGGTTTTCCATTGAAGTCCGGCAAAGTACAGCGTCTCATTGCGAGGCAGTTCGCTGATAAGTCCGGATGCGGGTGCTGCGGTGGGTTCGGGTTCGGGTTCGGTTGCGGGTGCTGCGGTGGGTTCCGCTACGGGCGCTGTGGTAGGTTGCTCTGCGACCGGCGCTGTCGGCGTGCAGCCAAACAACGGGAACGCCATGGATACTGCCAGAACAAGGGCCAAGAGTTTAAATGCCTTCTTTTTCATGACTATCCTCCTACTTTGCTTTATTGTTATGGCCGAAAAACAACGGCCAAGCTCATTCTTAGAACATGTTTTGCAGGAATGCCACGCTTTTTTGATTGGGAGAAAATAAGTGGATAGAAACACAAAGGACACAGATGTCCAGTAAGGGGCAGGTCGAATTCCAGGCGATACGTTGATTTCTTGTTTCAGTCGGTCAACAGTTGAGCGAAAAGATTACTTCAGAAAATTCCATTTTGGACAACTTGGGCGGAACCTTAAACGATTTCGTACTTGCAACTCCATTATATTTTTGCCTGAAATATCTGTCAAGCGTAAATTTGGAACAAATTTCTAAAGAATTCATCCATTGGCTAAAATTCAACAACCGTGGAGCTTTTTTGCTTATCTGCAATTTGCATTTCGCTGATGTTTCCGGCACGCCTGCTTCAGTATTCTGCCGTTGTTGACAATTCGCATAGCAATGTTTAGTATAAATTTAAACGATTACGTATCGTTTCCCATCCCATCTCAGGCAGCTTCTTTCATCATTTCCAACAGAGCGGAAAGGACACAGCCATGATCAAAGCAGATCTCAACGGTACATGGAGCATGCGCATTGTCAATCAAACGCAGAGTTTCCCAGGAACGGCACCCGGCTCGGTTTATCATGATCTGTTACAGGCGGGATATCTCCCCGACCCCTACTGGCGCGGCAACGAAGAAACCGCGCTCGCACTGATGGAGCATGACTTTTTGTATTTCCGATCGTTCACGGTGACGGAGGAGCTTCTAAATTGCAACAAGGTGCTGCTCCGCTGCGAAGGGTTGGATACACTTGCGCAAATAAGCGTCAACGGCATTTTGGCGGGAAGCGCAGACAACATGCACCGCGTGTGGGAATTTGATGTGAAGAACCTGCTGCGTGTGGGCGAAAACAGCATGGAAATCCGTTTTTTGTCTCCCACCCATTATATCAGAAAATCATATCAAAGCAGCCGGGCGGATGGTACGTCTGACGCCATGACGGGTTTCCCGCTGTTGCGAAAAGCACACTGCATGTTCGGCTGGGACTGGGGCCCGCGGCTACCAGACGCGGGAATCTGGCGGAACATGTCCTTTATCGGCATAGAAAACGCGCGCATTTCAGGCGTGTATGTCACACAAGCGCATGAAAACGGCACGGTGACGCTCCATATCCGTACGGGCATCGCGCGCTTCACCTCTGCGGTGCTCAACGTAGCGGTCACCGTTACCGCCCCAAATGGCTTAACCTATACGGCATCCGGCGGGGACTGCCAACTTACAATTGATAACCCTGCGCTCTGGTGGCCCAACGGCTTTGGCAAGCAACCTCTTTACACGGTAAACGTCGCGCTTCAATCCGAAGAAGTCACACTGGATATCTGGGAAAAGCGCATCGGCTTAAGGACCATGACCATGCATGTTGAAAAGGACGCGTGGGGCGAAAGCTTCTGCCACCGCGTAAACGGTGTGGATATATTCGCCATGGGCGCGGACTATATTCCGCAGGACAATATCCTCCCCCGCGTCAATCCCGCGCGCACGCGCCGTCTATTGGAGGACGCTGCGGCGGCGCACTTCAATGTGGTGCGCGTATGGGGCGGCGGCTACTACCCGGACGACTCTTTTTACGATATCTGTGACGAGCTGGGCCTTATCGTCTGGCAGGACTTCATGTTTGCCTGCGCGGTGTACAACCTGACTGATGCGTTTGAAGAAAACATCCGCGCCGAAATTACGGACAACGTGCGGAGGCTACGGCACCACGCCTCTTTAGGCCTGTGGTGCGGCAACAACGAAATGGAGCAGTTCGTCGCCGAAGGCATGTGGGTTTCCTCTCCCCGGCAAAAGGCCGATTATATCAAGATGTACGAATACATCATTCCACAGATTTTAAAGCGTGAGGATCCCGCCACGTTCTACTGGCCCGCAAGCCCCTCTTCCGGCGGCAGTTTTGATTTTCCCAACGATCCGGACCGCGGGGACGTCCATTACTGGCAGGTTTGGCACGGGGGGCTGCCGTTTACCGATTACCGCAACCACATGTTCCGGTATGTATCCGAGTTTGGGTTCCAGTCCTTCCCGTGCATGGAGACAATCGAATCTTTTACATTGCCGGAGGACCGCAACGTGTTTTCCTATGTGATGGAAAAGCACCAGCGGAACGCTTCCGCCAACAGCAAAATCATTGCCTATCTCGCACAGATGTATCTCTACCCGCGTGATCTGTCTACGCTCGTCTACGCGTCCCAGCTTTTGCAGGCGCAGGCCATGCAGTATGGCGTGGAGCACTGGCGCAGGCACCGCGGCCGCTGCATGGGCGCCGTTATCTGGCAACTAAACGATTGCTGGCCGGTAGCAAGCTGGTCCTCCATCGATTATTTCGGGCGCTGGAAGGCGTTACACTACTACGCCAAACGCTTTTTTGCACCCATACTGCTTTCCTGCCATGAGGAGGGCGTGCTCTCTCAGAACACCAACGTCAACGCGGAGCCGTTCGCGCTCAAAAAGAGCGCGAGGCTCAACGTCAGCAACGAGACCCTTGAACCATTTTCTGGAAAGGTCGTCTGGTCGCTTCGCAAACCCGACGCCAGCGTAATCGAAGAAGGGACGTTTGAAGTCATTGTTCCCCCGGTTTCCGCCGTATGGCTGAACGAACAGGATTTTTCCAAAGAGGACGAATTTGGCTGCTACTACAGCTACCGGCTGGAGAAGGGCGGCAATACGGTAAGCTCCGGCAGCGTTTTGTTCTGCCCGCCCAAGCATTTCCGCTTTGTTGACCCGCAGCTCAAGGCAACTATAGACGGGAATGAAATCATTGTGATGGCGCAAGCTTATGCGCGCTCTGTAGAAATTCTATGCGGCGCGGACGTCCTTCTTTCGGACAATTACTTCGATATGGATGGAGGCGAACGGCGCATCCGTATATTGCGGGGAACTGCTTCGAATGTTTCTGTGCGAAGCGTATATGACATCAGATAAACGCCGCTGTTCCCTTACGGCATGAAAAAGCGGCGGGGTAACCCGCCGCGTAAGGCTTTTGAATTCTGTTCAACCGTCATGCTTCCCCGCGGAGTAGGCGCAAAGCACCGTATCCGGCGCTTCGATCCCGCGAAAATACCGGCAGAGGCTTACGTTTTTGACCGCGCACTTGTGCTTTTGAGCTCCTTCCTGTTCATTCCACGGACAGGTCTGCTGGGCCCACCCGGCATCACCGGCACTTGTCAGGTCAATATCCATATTCGCGCAGACGCACCTCTGCAGGGTTTCCTCCATATTATCCTCTCCGGTACCACGCGGCGGAAAGCCGCCGCGAGAGATCTGATTACGCCTCGTCCGCTTCCGGGCATGTAAAAGCGCTGTCGACTTCCGATTGCTCCATTGTCTCCGCTTTTGCGACCTCCCAGTGTGTCCGCTCGGTGGCGAATATCATCAGCGCAAATATGGCCAAAAGGTACCAGGGCCACGCGGCAAGGCCGATCACGGGCGATATCCACCCAAACATCGGCGCCATCAGCGTCCCCCCCGCGTACGCGCTTGCAAGCTGCAACCCCATCATGCCCTGCGAATGGCGCGCGCCAAACAGCTGCGGTGTTTCATCCAGCAGAGCAGGGAATATCGGCGCACACCCGAGGCCGATCAATAAAAGCCCCGCAATGAGCAGTGCATTGGGAAGCGGCAACAGCATCATCAAAATGCCGAAGAGTATCATACCTTCCCCAATGCGCACCAGCGTTTGATCAGAAAGCTTCATCGCCGCAAAGCCGGAAAGAAACCGACCGACCGTTATCCCTAAGAAAAACATGGACGCCCAGGAGGCCGCAATATCCGGCGCAACGCCTTTGACGTTTACAAAATATGTGCTTGCCCAAAGGCCCGTTGCGTATTCTGCGGCACAGTAGGTAAAGAACGCGATGCACATGAACGCCGCGCCCGGACGCTTTAACAGCACCCGACGCGGAACGATATCCGTATGGCCCCCTTCCGACGCGGCGGCGATTTTTTGCCCTATGCGTTTCCACAACGGCAGCGAGCACGCGATAAGGCAGGCGATGCCAAACAGCGTAAGGGATATTGTCCGGTACGCACCATGCCAGAACTCCCTGGCAAGAAAGAGCGACATGATCATGGGGCCGCCCGTAGCGCCTACGCCCCAGAAGCAGTGCAGCCAGTTCATATGCGTGGCCTTGTAATGGAGGGCCACAAAGTTGTTGAGCGCGGCGTCTACCGTACCGGCCCCTATGCCAAGGGGTACTGCCAGCAAAAGCACTACCCAGAACTCCCGCACGAACCCCATGCCCATCAGCGCGAGGGACGTCATGAGCACCGAAGCGGCGGTGACAACGCCGGTACCAAAGCGCCGGATCATGCGCTCGGAAAGCAGGCTGGAGATAACCGTTCCGCCTGCTGAAACAATGGATACGATCCCCGCAAGAGGGACCGGAACGCCCAAATCAATATGTGCCACCGGCCAGGCCGCCCCCAGCAGCGAGTCCGGAAGGCCCAGGCCAATGAATGCAATGTAGATGACCACCAGAAGAAGACTTGCCATACCGTTAAAAGGACCTCCGTCGGATATAATGTTGCCAGTATTACTTTATCAGCATTTGTCAGGAAAGTATATCATCCGCGTTTGATTTGTATAAAGCGCGTTGCGCATTATACGTGGCCAAATACATGTAGAAAGCAGGGAACCCGGCCATGCGCGAGCATACGCATATTGAAAAGAAACTGGTACACATGGCCTTTCTCCAGCGCGAATATGGGTTTTCACACCATGCCTACGATCAGGAACTGTTGCAATACGAATATGTACGGGATGGCGATATGCGGGCGGTGGAAGAAGGCGCGCGCATGTTCAACAGCAACTCGGTGGGCCACCTTTCGGACGATCCCGTGCGTGACAAACGGTATCTGTTTGTCGCGGCGACTACTATGACGACTCGGTTCGCAATCGAGGGCGGGCTGAGCCAGGAAACGGCGTATAATTTGAGCGACCTTTTTATCCAGCGCATGGATCTATGCAATACCGTGGAAGAGATCAGTGCGCTGCACCGCGTCATGTTGGAGGAATTTACGCTGTTCACGGCGAATACGCGCCAGAGCAGATATCCAAAGGCGGTTCTTTTGGCGCTTGACTATATCTACCTGCATTTGCACGAGACGATTGAGGCAAATGCAATCGCAGCCCATGTGGGGCTGAACCGGTCCTACCTTTCCACGCTTTTTAAGCGGGAAGTGGGCGTGCCGCTGTCCGATTATATCCGGGAAAAGCGCGTGGAGACGGCAAAAAACATGCTGAAGTTTTCGGATTTTTCTATGCAGGAAATCGGCAATTACCTGGCGTTTCATTCCCAGAGCCATTTCGCAAGCGTATTCAAGGCACATACCGGCGTTACGCCGGGGGCTTACCGCCAAATGCATTTTCGCTCCAACTGGGGCAACAGCAGCGGCCATTCCGTGTAAACATCTTGTACTCTCATGCGGCTTTCCTTGACCATGCGCCCTGCGCGCGGTACGATATTAATCAATAAGCCTCCGAGAGACGATAATTCCCCCAATCCCGCCAACAACGGAGTTTCAGCGATGAAAAGAGAATATGAAATCGTCCCCCATCCGCGGCTTAAGCATATCAGCTGCTTTCTGGTCGATATTGACTACCGTACGCCGCACCTGCACCGGGAATTGGAACTGAGCCTGATGTTATATGGCGATATGGCGGTCACTTCCATGCGGGAGACCACCCAAATGGAAGCGGGCAGCGTTTTTCTATTAAACTCCAGCCAAGTACATGAGTACAAATCCATAGGCTCCCCCGCGCGTATGCTGTTCGTGCAAATTTCGCCGCAGTTTTTTAAAGATTGCCTGCCGTCCTTCCCGAGCATCTACTTTGACGCGCTGCGTCTGACTGAGCATTTGCAGGAGGCGGAATACAGTCGCCTGCGAGCCATGCTCATTGAACTGACTTACCGGTATTTTCAGGGCGGGCCCGGATATGAATTCGTTTGCCAGGGCATTGTGCATTTTATCATGCATCTGCTGGTTTCGCGCGTTCCCTACCATGTCCTGTCCGGCGACGCAGTCCACCGGTCCCGTGCACGCGTGGAACGACTCAACCGCATACTGGACGATATCGACGCAAACTACATGAACAAGCTACTTCTTACCGATATCGCAAAAAGGGAAAACATCTCCCCTTACTACCTGTCCCACTTTATTAAAGAAAATCTTGGTCGTTCGTTTCAGGAGTATTTAAACGAAATTCGGTTCAGCCACGCTAAAAACCTTGTGGCCTATACGGACAAAAGGCTCCTGGATATCTGCATGGAATGTGGCTTTTCGGATTACCGGTACCTGTATCGTGCGTTTATGGAGCAGCTTCATTGCATGCCCATAGAATACCGGAACAGACTCAGCACCGTCCGTGAAGCGGAACGCCCGGGCGCGGCGCATTCCATTGAGCGCTTTCTTTCCGAAGAGGAGACCCTGCTGGCACTTGCTCCCTTCCGCAAAGAAATCGAACGCGTCCCTATCGATATCTTCTAAGAAAACAGCCCTTAATGTCGCATGATTGTAGTAGGAAAACCGCAAACTTCACATAAGCGGCGCCTGCCTGTTTGTGGTATATTCAAGTCAGTGATACAGGGCTTTTCAGCCGCACAGACGCGGCATAAATACAGAAACTTACTGAAGGAGGGGCAAATTATGAAGCGCTATACGGAGATCGTTAAGGTGCCTTTTTCGGGCGCGGGCAGCCGCGATCCTCTTTCGTTCCGCCACTATGACGCGGACGCCGTCATAGTAGGCAAGCCGATGAGGGAGCACCTAAAATTCGCGGTGAGCTGGTGGCATACCATCAACGCGAGCGGCACCGACATGTTTGGCGGCAACACCATGGACAAATCCTTCGGCCAAGCTGAGGAAATGGCAAAACACAAGGCAAAGGTGGATTTTGCATTCGAGTTGATGGACAAATTGGGCATCGACTATTATTGCTTCCATGATGCCGACGTCGCACCCGAAGGCAGGACATTGCAAGAAAGCACAGACAATTTAAACGAGATCACGGAATATCTGCTGCAAAAGCAACAGCAGTACGGCAAAAAGCTGCTCTGGGGCACCGCCAACATGTTCTCAGATAAAAAATTTATGGCGGGCGCTGCCACCAGCTGCTGCGCGGACGTGTTCGCGCTCTCCGCAGGAAAGGTAAAAGCGGCGTTGGATGCCACCATACGCTTGGGCGGTTCGGGCTATGTGTTCTGGGGTGGCCGGGAAGGCTATGAAACGCTTCTAAACACAGACGTGGGGCTGGAGCTTGATAACCTCGCCCGTCTGTTGACCATGGCGCGCGATTACGGCAGAAGCAAGGGCTTTACAGGTGATTTCTATATCGAGCCCAAGCCCAAGGAGCCGACCAAGCACCAGTACGACTTTGACGTAGCTACCTGCGTGAACTTTTTGCGCAAATATGATCTCATGAAGGATTTCCGCATGAACGTGGAGGCCAACCACGCCACGCTGGCCGGACATACCTTCCAGCATGAGCTGCGCATGGCGCGCGTGAACGGCGTGTTCGGTTCCATCGACGCCAACCAGGGGGACCTCTTGCTGGGCTGGGATACCGACCAGTTCCCGACGAACGTTTACGACACCACACTGTGCATGTATGAAGTGCTAAAGGCCGGAGGGTTTACAAACGGCGGTCTCAATTTTGACGCCAAAGCCCGCCGCGCCAGCAACACGTTTGAAGACATACTGCTTGCGTATATCGCTGGTATGGACGCATTTGCGCTGGGCCTCAAGAAAGCTGCCGCACTTATTGAGGACGGCCGCATCGACGGGTTTGTCGCCGACCGGTACGCTTCCTTCAACGAAGGAATGGGCAAGCGAATTGTGGACGGGAAGGAATCTCTCGCGTCGCTTTATGACTACGCGAAGGATATCGGGCGGTTTGACGTCCCGAGCGGCAGACAGGAATACCTCGAGACCGTGCTGAACGATATACTGTTCCATTAGTCGAAAAAGTGGGCTGACACTTTTTCGAGTTTTTCGAGCAGGGCTGATCAATCAGTCCTGCTATTCCATTTTGTATAGTAAAGGCAGCCGAATGGCTGCCTTCTGTTGTAAAAATGAAGCCAAAAGCCGTTTTCATGTCTCTTGAATACAGCTTTACTTGTAGAGTGCACATACGGGATGTTATACTGTAAAAAGTTGTATACAGGAGGCAAGTATTTTACGGACACACCAAAAAATATGGAGATAGATTGCAATGACAGCGCAAGCAAAACGGGAATCCATTTTATTTTTAACGGCGACCTTTCTGCTCACGGCGATCGCCTGGGGAACATTGATACTGCTTAATCAATCTCCAAATTCCGGCGCTGTCGCGTTTTCGCTTTACTTGCTTGGCGGATTGAGCCCGACGATCATCGCGTTGCTGCTGCCCCTTCGCACAGCGAAATGTGAGCGAAAAGCGTATTACAAGCGGTATTTTAACTTTAAAATTCCTCTCAAATGGTATCTATTGCCCATCGCAGTTGCTTTGCTCATGACAGTTGCCGCATTTGTAGTATTGCGGCTACTTTTTAAGGAAAACTCTCAACCGTTGAACATTCAGCCTTGGTATATGATTTTCCCGCTATTTTTTCAAATGATTATCGGCGGCGGTCTGGAAGAGCTTGGGTGGCGCGGCATTCTCGTGCATCAATTTCAGAACAAGAACCGTATTTTCGTCCCACTTGTGATCGGCGTCATTTGGGCATGCTGGCACATTCCACTGTTCTTTATTCCGGGCGTAAGCCAATACCAAACGGCATTCCTCCCATTTCTTGTGCAGGTCATCGGTCTGTCTTTTGCAACGGCCACTCTGTATATTCGATCCCAAAGCGTGGTACCATGCGTCATGTTTCACGCTCTCGTCAATGCCTTGATGGGCATGGGTTCGTTTTACGGCAACGACCCAACCACAAATCTTATTGCGGGTATCATAAAGTTTGTGGTAGTAATGGTATTCTCTCTTGCATTTGGCGCAAAAACGGTTCATAAAGAACCCTCGACTCAGCCACAGAAAGAGGTTGTTTAAAACTCATTCCAGCCAGATAATCGCAACAAAAAAGGCCGGCAACGGCCTTTTCTTTGCATCATAGACTTTCCTGCCGTACGCAGTATTTTTTGACCACGGGGTTCAGGATATAGACCGCACAGTACCACATGGTGGCCGGAAGAAACAACAGCACCAGCAGCAGCGACGCGGGGAACAGTAGCAATATGCACAGCGCACAGACAAGCCAGCAAAGCAATACAAGTAAATTCTGCTTGACCGCAATAACGCCCAAAATGAAAGAGTTTTTGATAATTTGCTTCAATGTGAGTTCCAAGGAACCGATGAGTATAACGGCGTACATGCCTGACAGAAAGAGGCAGAGAAACACAAGCAGCATTGCGCCGAACAGTACATATGCCCATTCTACCTGCATCGCCTGAAGGAAGTAAAAATATACGGCGTATCCCGCTATTGCAAAAGGAATGATATAAAGTACGGAATAAAGCAGCGCTTTTTGAAAGCAGGAACGAAATGTTTCAAAAAAATCTGACCAGACGTAGGCAAGCTTTTCCTCAGAATACCGGCGCTGTACATTCGCCATAGCCACGGTGGCGGGGCCGATTGTCACAAGAGGGATACAGAACAACAGATAAAGCAGATTGAGAGAAATAAGCTTCCAGAACCGCATGCCGTAGATCAGAAAGAACTTGACAAATCTGCTTTTTTCGGGCTCGTTAGGCGATACGCCCTTTCCTTCCTTGAAAAAATCGATCTGCATGCACCCTCCCTATTCCGCTCAGTCCTCAACGCGCGCGCAAGATTCCCGCGTGATCAGCTTGGTGGGTAATCGCAGCACCATGGGTTCCCCCACGTCCTCCCCTTCAATGAGCTTTACAAGCATATCCCCTGCGGTCTGCCCGATCAGGTGCCGGTCCTGCCGGATGGTCGTGATGCCCGGGGTTTCAGAGATGGGAAGATCGTCGAAGCCGATGATGGACATGTCCTTAGGGATTCGAAACCCACGCGATTGCAGAACCGTTTTTGCGGCGCAGGCCAGTTCGTCGTAACCGGCGAATATGGCGGTGGGCATATCATCCCAGCACTGCTGCAACAGTTCGCTGGACGCCTTGAATCCTTCGTCCTTCCTGAAAAATTCCGCCTCCACCACATATTTAGGGTTGTAGGGGATGCCCTTCTGCGAAAGGAAGCTGACATACGCCTCAAAGCGCTCCCGCCCGGCCAAGCGCTTTTTGGGACCAGCGATATGCGCTATTTTCCTGTGGCCCAGGAAATAAAGATATTCGAGCGCCTGCATCGTGCCCGACCAATTGTCTGAAATTACGCTGTGCCTGTTCGGGTAGATTTCCTCCACCGAAACGCAGGTATAGTCACTATCCAGCACGCACTGGATCTCATCCGTAAAGTGGGAGCCCGCGGCGATCAACACGCCATCCACCCCGCGGTAACGGCAATGATCTAGGTAGGAAACGTCGTTCTGCCCCAGACGATTGTTGACGAACACCACATCGTACCCGTGGCCCTGTACCTGCGTGATGGCGCTCTGCAAAATTCCGCTGAAGTGCGGGTGGGCAATTCCGCTGCCGATATCCTCAGAAAACAGCAAGCTTATGAGCCAGGACTTCTTGGTAACCAAAGCGCGCGCGTTCGTATTGGGCGTATAGTCCATGGCCTTGGCCGCCTTGAGCACGACCTCCCTGGTCTTGCTGCTTACGCCCACATAATTGTTGAATACTTTGGAAACCGTTGCAGCACTCAGACCAGTCTTTGCCGCAATATCATATATCGTTACCACTGTTATGCCCCTATCGCGTCAATTATCTGGTTCATTGTACCGCAAAAAAATCGGTTTCGCAATCACGCCCGGTATGTAAAAGAGAGAAAATCCGCGTATGCTGTCTTGTTGCACAGATCCACGCAGCTCATCCCGACAAAAGCGCCGGTAAAGCCGGTCGGCGTGGCGTATTCGTCTGAAAGTTTCGCTGCATCCAACCGGTACGGAATTTCGTGATACAGCTTTCCGTCCGACGAATAGGAGAACGTACCGTAGCGGCCGTTCATGGAAACTTTCAGAAACACCTCGTCCCCCACGGGAATTTCCTTTTCGCCCAACGGCATGGAAAACTCGAATTTGTCAAACACCAAGATGCCCAGTGTCTTGCAGCCGCGTTCTTCGTCATATGCCACGCGCAAGAAGTACTGGTTTTCTTCGTTATAACGGTAGATCATCCCCGCCATCTGCTGAAAATGGTTGAACGGGAAGCGCAGCGCGGTTACGGCTTCAAAACTGAAATCACACTGGCGGCGGGCTAAAAGGCTCTGATCGTGCCGAGACGCGATAGATTCTCCACCGTACAGCCTTAGCGCGCCGTCCACAATTTCATATTTTGCAGGAGTACGCAGGGACATGAAATCCAGCTGGAACGCTTTGGAGGAAAAATCGTAATCCATGGGCTTTTCCGGCTCTTTTTCGCCATAGCCCTCGAATGTCTTGGGGGGGACCAGCGTGCCGTTTTTTAAATACGGCCAATCCCTCTTCCATACAACTTCACTGATTGCGGTTTCGCGCCCCAGCGGGCATGACATGGTCCTATCAACCGGCCTGCCGCACAAAAACGCCGTAAACCAGCGGCCATCCGGCCCTTCGCATATACTGCCATGACCCGTCTTTTGCAGGTATGCTCCCGGCGCGTTCTGCGTGCTGCAGAGGTAAAGATTCGGGTGCTGCTCGTATGGCCCCCAGATATTTTTGGACCGGCAGACAGATTCCGCATGCTCATAGGATGTGCCGCCCTCTGCACAAAACAGGTAATAGTAGCCGTCTTTCCTGTAAATATGCGGGCCTTCCACCAGCCCGCGAGGGGTCCCGCGGAAAATTTTCCTGGTTTCGGAAACCGGCTTCCATGTAAGCGGGTCAATCTCGGTCAGCAATATTCCGGAGAATTTGGCATCCCCCGCCTTGCGATAATCCCATTCCATATTCACGAAGTATTTCCGCCCGTTCTCATCATGGAAAAGCGAGGGGTCGAACCCGGAGCTGTTAATGTATACAGGGTCGCTCCAGGGGCCGGTAATGGCAGGGGCAGTCGTGATATAGTTGTGAGCGTCCTTGAACGGGTCTCTCGCCCATACCTTGACGTCGGTATAGACAAGGTAAAATAGCCCGTCGCAGTAGCTCAGGCAGGGCGCCCATATACCGCCGGACTGCGGATTGCCGCGCATATCAAGAAGCCTTTTTTCATTGAGCGGGTAAGCGACGGTCTGCCAGTTTGCAAGATCGCGGGAAGCGGAAATAGAAACGCCGGGAAAGTATTCAAACGTTGAGTTCGCAACATAAAACGTGCCATCCACGCAAATCATGCTGGGGTCGGGGTGAAAGCCGGTCAATACTGGATTCTTAATCAATCAAATCACCTTGCCGTTATTAAAATTCTTCATTCCTTGAGTGCGCCCATTGCCATGCCGTTGATGATGTACTTGGAGAATATCGCATATACGATGATGATCGGCACTATGGAGACCGCCAGCCCAAGGTAGATGCTACCATATTCCGTGCGGTAGGTATCTCCACGCAGCGTCGATATCATCATGGGCAGCGTATACAGCTTAGATTTGGAAATCATAATGAACGGCGTGAAGAGGCTGTTCCAGGAGCCGACAAACGAGAAAATGCCCAACGTAAACGCGCCGGGAGCAGCAATGGGCATCATGATCCGGTTGAATATTGCGAACTCCCCGCAGCCGTCGAGGCGCGCGGCGTAGATGAGATCCTTTACCACGACCGATTCAAGATACTGTTTTGCAAAAAATATGGAGGCCGGCGCCGCAATGCATGGCAAAATCAGCGGAATGTATGAGTTTGTGAGTTTCAGCGCTGACATGTATTGGAAATACCCGATTATGGAGGCCTGCAAAGGAATGAGCACCAGTATCAGTATAAAGTTATACATCGACCGTTTGAGTTTAAAATTGTAGACCTCCAACCCGTAAGCGGCCAGCATGCTGAAATATACCGTGAGTACCGTAGAAGAAGCCGCGATAAACAAGCTGTTCCAAAAGCCCTGCAGCAGGTCCAGACCACGGTTTGCAAGATTGTTCCAGTTGATTACCAGGTTTTTACCGGGCAGTATGCTTAGCCCTTGCTGGATCTCCGGCGTGGAGCGGGTGGCGTTTATAAGCAGGATGTAGAGCGGAACAATGCAAATGAGCGTAATGATGACAAGCAATATATAGATGAACACGCGCATCAGCTTCGTTTTCGAGGTATAATTCATTTTGACGTCCCCCTTCTGCTCCTGCGCAGCAGTTTTCTTTCCGCAGCCGCGTCCTTATCCCGAAGCGCAAAGAATATTCCCAAAGCAACGATGCTTGTGATCACAAATATCATCACGCCGACGGAGGCAGCCGAACCAATCAGCCCTTTGGGGCTGTTGAGCTTCATATACATCAGCACGTTCATTGTCATAACGGAACCATTTGGCGCGCCGCGCCCGCCGGATATCATGTAAGGAATATCCCACATCTGCATCCCGCCGACAAGAGATGTTACCAGCGTGTAGATGAGCACGGGTTTTAAAAGCGGCAGCGTGATATGGCGGAACATCTGGTTGCTTGACGCGCCGTCCACCATTGCGGATTCATATAGCGAAGGCGAAATAGAGGTCATGCCAGCCATCAGTATGATAATGGTTGAGCCAAACCACATCCACCATTGAATGAATATGACGATGCCGCGCGTGGCGGTTTCATTCAGAAAGAAATCAAATGCTTCGGGAAGGAGGCCTCCCCTGACCAGTATCTGGTTAACCGGCCCATAGAAGGAGAAAAAGTTAAAATAGAGCACCGCAATCGTTGCTGGCATCAGCAAATTGGGCAGGTAGAATAGCGCCCGCCAAAACCCGACACCACGTATGCGAAGCCTGAGGTTGGTAAACCAAACGGCCAACAGCATGGCGATACCCAGCTGCGGAATGAAGTTCAATAGCCAGATCATCCATGTATTGCCGAGGGCTTTTAAAAAAAACGCATCTTCAAAAAGCGCTTTGAAATTTCCAAACCCAATGAATTCTCCGGAGCTCTTTACCATAAGCATTTTATCCGTCATGCTCAGATAAAACGTGTTAAGCAGCGGATACAATCCGAATATCAGAAAGCCCAATATAAACGGAATCAAAAAAATATAGCCATAATGGTTTTTTTCTATTCCAGTTGCCCTTCTTTTCAGGGGAACAGAAGTTTCGAGATTTGTTGCGGCCAAGCGAATACCTCCTCTTTTTCCATATAGGGAGCTGACTACGAATATCGCGCTTTATTGGGAAAGCCTGCGGCACAGCACCGCTATGCCGCAGACTTCCGTAGGAGGACGAATGTTGCGTAAGCTATGCCTTATTCAACAATCAGGTCAGGCAATACGTTCTTGACGGCATCTTTGAACGCTTGCATTGCCTCTTCCTTGGTCATGTTGCCAGCCGCATAGTTGGTAAGAACGTCGACCAGCGCGCGGTCTACCGCGTCGTCAATGCCCTGCATCAGCTTCGCGCTTACAGCGGGCGCGGCTTGGGCAAAGCCGTTGTAGGCATTCTGGCCGTTGAGGAACTTGCTGGTTTCGGAGCTGTCAAACTGCGGCATGATCTCCTCAACAACCTTCTGGCTGGATACGAAGTCGCCCGGAGCCTGGGCTAGCTCATCGCCAACCTCGGGATCGATTGCCTTGAGATATTCGTTCGTATAAGTGCCCAATGCCCAGTTCTTGAGGGTCTCTTCATTGAGCGCTACGAACTTGACGAATTCCTTGGCGAGTTCGGGGTTCGCGGCGTCCTTCATGGCGCCGACCCAGGTGCCGCCCCACTGATAGGGCATGGGGCCGGTGATGCAGGCCCAGTCGCCCGCGGTGTCTTTACCGGTGGTCACGCCATCCGCTTCCCTGGGCTTGGCGTTGGGCGCAAGCACATAGGGCAGACCCCAGGTGGGGAGGAAGTAGCAGAATACCTGCTTCGGGTTGCCGTTCGCGTCGACGAGCGAGTCGTTCATGCCGGCGAACCAGCCTTCCTGCCACTGCACAGCCTGTGCCTCATAGCCGTTCTGACGGAAGGTTTTGGCGACTTCGAAGAGCTCATCAATGCTCGGGTCGATTACAAACTTGCCGTCCACATCCCAGGGCTGCGCACGGTTGGGATAATAGATCTTGGCAAAATCCATGGGCGAGCAGACCATGTAGGTGTTGCCGGCCGATTTGTCATGGACGACCTTGGCAGCATCCGTGAACTTGGTCATATCGGAAAGGATTGTCTGCATCTGCGCGGGATCGTCGGTGCCAAAGTATTCTTTGGCGAGGCTGCGGCGATAGAACAGCGCGCCCGGCGTGGCCTGATAGGAGAAGGCCTTCGTCACGCCGTCGAACGTACCGACGTCGATGGTGGACTGGTAGGTACCCATTTCCTTCGCGATGGGCAGCAGGTCATTGAGGTCCATCAGGAAGTCGCTCTCTACATAGGACTTCACGAAAGATGCTTCCAAAGCGATGGCATCGGGAACCTCACCGCTGGTGATGGCAGCCTGGATCTTGGTCTGGAACTCGCCGTTGGTCATGGGAACCATCGTATATTCGACTTCAACGCCGGGGTTCTTTTCCTTGAACGCGGTCGCAAACGTCTTTAATTCATTGGTGAACGACCAAATGACGAGTTTGCCGGTGAGCGGAGCCGCTTCTGCAGGCTCTGCGGGGGCGTCGGGGGAAGCGGGGGATTCCGGCGCGGTTGCAGGGGATTCGGGCGTTGCGTTTTCTGTGGGAGCCGTCGGCGTGCAGCCAACCAGCAGCCCCAAGAGCATAAGGCAGGCCATTAAAACTGCAATGATCTTCTTCATGACTGTTCCTTCCTTTTCTGTTTTTTGTGGAGTCTAGATACTGACCTTGGATTTTGGAGATGCCAAACAGGTATATGAGGTTTGGTTCATCGACCAAACTGCGTACCGCTTTGTACGAAACCTTGTTTCTTTTGGATAGAAGAACCGCGAGCAGAATTCAATTTTGACTCATGTTATCTGGAAAAATGACAAATGAAGAAATATTCTAGAAATCGGTTTCCTTTTATGACTGCATTATATCATCACCGCAATTGAGAGCGCAAGTGCTTTTTTTCGAATTTCTCTTTGCAGATTGGCATCCGCATGGATTCATCATATCAATCTTGGTGTTTTTGCATCGCAAGGAACTGTTTGCCAACCTACAAACGCCCTTTCGGAAATCGGTTTCGTATATTGGTTCGGTATAATCCGGCATTTGACCTTTTCCGCAATATATCGAAATCAACAATCGCCATTTCTATTAGAATTTCTTCTCTAAGAAACCGATATATGGAAATGCATTTCATGGAGCTTTTTTTGAATTGCTGGGTATCGTTCTCGGAATATGGTTATACCTTATGGCGCGCGGCTTGACGGGCTAACATCGTCGGCTTATGATACTGTTATCTCCGAAAGGTGGGACCGCATGGCTAGAAAAACGAGAAACCGGCGGCGTTCCCAAAAATTATTTTAACCGCAAGTACTTATTAGTGAGGAAAGCCTATTGAGCAATCATAAGAAACAGGCCGCAGCGGTATTCCTGCACGGATTTCAGGGCAGCCCGCAGCAATTTGCGTTTTTGTTCCCCGTTGCCCGGGAATGCGGGTTTGAGGTCTGTCCGCTTCTGCTTCCGGGACATGGCGGCGACTACCGCACGTTTATAAATAACGGTAGGGACGCCTGGAAAGCGTATGTGAGGGCTGAACTTGGCCGCCTGCGCAATGAATATGAGCGTCTGCTGCTGGTGGGGCACTCCATGGGCGGGCTGCTTGGTATACTCGCAGGGCTTGAAAACCCAGACGGGATATATGGCATATTTGCCATTGCTCTTCCCCTACACCTGCGCGTTTCCTATGCGGGTATACGGAACAACTGGAAATATGCCTCGGGTTCCGGCGAGGAAGACGCCCACATTCAGACCGCACGGAAATTCTGCAGCGTAACGGGTATTACCTTATGGAACACGCCGCTGATGCTGCCACGCCTGTTTGACCTGGTTGCGCTCAGCACAAAAGCAAGGCGAAGATTGTGCGATTTAAAAATCCCCCTTGCAATCCTCCATTCCCAACACGATGAATGGGTGAGCGCGCACTCCCTGCAAACGGCGGAACGTTGTTTATTGAATCCACCTTCCATATTACTTTTACCTGAATCCGGGCATTTTTTTTACACCGAAGCTGATATGCAGAGGAGCATCGATCACTTTTCCATCTTTGCACGCGCCTGTCTGACACAAAAATAAACAAGACACGCTGTTTCAGGCTGCAAGAAATCGCGTTATGGTTTTGGTAAATATGTGCAGAAGGAGGCCCCTTATGGAACAGGGTAAAATACCTACCATGGAGCTGTACGAGGTGGTGCTGGATTGTAAAAACGTCGCTTTGCTCGCCGATTTTTATTCCAGATTGCTCGGATGGGAGAACACGTATCGCGAAGGCGAGTGGACGGCGATTTCCTCCCCTTCCGGCGGAACAAAAATCGCGTTCCAGGAAAACGAGTTCTATGTTCCCCCGGTGTGGCCGGAAACGCCGGAAAAACAGCAGCAGATGGCGCACCTCGACTTTAACGCGGAGGAAATGAAGCTTGCCGTTGCCCACGCCATTTCCTGCGGCGCCGTAAAGGCCGAAACGCAGTATTCCGATCAATGGACCGTGCTGTTTGACCCGGAAGGACATCCATTTTGTATCCTAAATCATATTTAAAAAACATGCCCCTCTAACCCGGTTGGATAGAGGGGCAGCTTCTTGCCGAAAAAGTGCCTTACGGCACTTTTTCGAGGATTACAGGAATAACCTTTGCCTACGGCATGGGTGTTCCTACATGAAAGTCTTGTGCAGCAAGGCCTTCCGCCACCGCCCCTGTCGTCGGCGGCTAGAACCACGGAGCCGGAGCGGATTGATGCCGTACCCCAAGATTTTTTCTAGGCCGCTTTAGTCTTCAATGCGGAACTGTCCCGTTACTTTGGCGTTCACGGTCTGGCCGTTTCCAACATCGCAGGAGACTTCCTTAACCAGCCGGTAGGTCCCTTCCTCCAGCTCTAAAAACAGATCAAGCGACAGCGCGATTTCCTTTGATTCGCCCGGTTCCAGAATGTACGCAATGGCGATCCATGCGACATCGCCGTTAAACGGGACGTCCTTCCACGCGCCATCTACCTTCCGTTGGAGGTAGGAAGGCTCCCCAAACGTCAGAGTATAATCCGTCCCGTTCTGCAGCAGACCTTTTACCTGCGAGCTCTCGGGAGAATACACGCTTTTTTTCATAGTCAGCTTCAGACCGGACAAATCCGGTGTCCCGCGATCCTTGATGAGAAACTCCGCCGTAACCTGTTCCCTATCGCCCTTTTCAGAAAAAACTTCCTTGCCCAAACGGTAAACGCCGGGTTTAAGGGCCGCGAACAGGTCCAGCGAAAGCTTGACTTCTTTTGATTCGCCGGGGTTTAGGATATAGGCGATTTCGATCCATGCGACGCCATCCTTAAACGGTACGGTCTTCCATGTTCCGCCGCTCTTCACCTGGAGATAGGACGCCTCGCCAAACGTATAAATGGACTTGGTTCCGTTTTTCAGCGTGGCCTTTATTTCCGCGCTGTCCGTAAAATACGTATCCTGCTTCATGGTAAGCGCCATTTTACCCGCCTTGGGCGTGGGTGTTGGCGCCTTCGTGGGTTTGGGTGTGGGCGCCTTCGTAGGCGCCGGGGTATCCGCAGGCGTGGGCGTCGGCGTTTCTTCCGGCGTAGGCATCGGCGTTGCCGTAGGGGCAGGCGTGGGGGTTTCTTCCACGGTGGGTGCCGGTGTCGCAGGGGCGGGCGGCACAACAATCTGCGTCTGGCAGGCCGATATCAAAAGCATGACGACGAGCGCCATTGTTAAAAACAGGTTCCTCTTCATATGGAATCCTCCTTAACTTGTTCTTACCCATAGAACGCATGAGTCCTCTTTCTGGTTCCGGAAGCACACAATAATTTCAACAATTAGCGAAAATCAACGTGCATTGGACGGATATTTGCGCTGTCTTGTTTTTGTTTAAATCCCAGAACAATCCATAACTATTCCTTTTGGTTCTTCACGAAGTATATCATTAAGTGGATTTATTTATAATTATATCCAGCCCGCCATCATATACCGAAATCACTGGGAATATGCAAATGTAAACGACTATATTTTAAGTTTGTTTAAACATAACTCAAGGGGTCTGAAAACCACGTCTTCCATAAGATACTTTAATATCATAATCATTCTAAACCAAGTAATGCCCATGGAGATATTTGTCGAAATATAAGACATGCTATTGACGAACGTTCGTAATTTCTTACAGAAAGCCATAACAAAAAACAAATGAGGGTTGGTAAAAGAAAGTGTAGCAATAAAGCAAGCACGCCTTTAAATCATGCTTATAGTCTTAGTTTTCTTGAGGAGTCAGGGGAATGCCCCTGATTCCTCAAGACTGCATGCTATCAATGCCGTATCTAACCGCATGAAAATGGGAGGTCTATGGGTCTATATGGAAGTTGCACCAAGGGAGGTTCTACAAGAAGAATGGGAGGACACCCAGCAGGGTAGGTATTTGACATTTCTTGTGGACGACGAGGCACTGGGTGTTGAAATCGGATATGTCAAGGAGATTATAGGCATACAACCAATTGCACGCCTGCCGGATCAGCCTTCATACATCAAAGGGGTTATCAATCTGAGAGGGAAGATCATCCCCGTCATCGACATGCGGCTGAAATTCCGCAAGCAGCCACAGGAATACACGGACCGCACCTGCGTGATCGTTGCGAATACAGGAACGCGCGATGCCGGATTGATTGTAGACCAGGTGACGGAGGTGCTTCGCATTGAGCAGAACGATATCGTGCCTCCGCCGGAAGAAAGCACAAAATCAAGCGGCTATATTAAGGGAATTGGCAAGGCAGACGGACAGGTCAAGCTACTGCTGGATATTGAAAAGCTGCTGACAAAAGAAGACGAATAAACAGAATGTTTGCTAAATAGCATATTGCCCATTACTGTGACCACGAATACTAAATAATACTGTCTATTAGGGGATTTATAATGGATATCATGAAGGCTAAAATATCAATAAAGACAAAAATACTTGTTAGCGTATTACTCCTGGTTTGCGTCTCCCTTTTAACTGTTGGCTTGATTACCATGTATATTTCGTATACCGGTACAATGGAAGCGCTTGACAAGGCCTTGTCTGAAACAGCGGTAATAGCTGCGGATGTGATTACGCAGAAGATCAGCAACTTACAGAACATGATTGTGGCAATCAGCAAAAATGAAACGCTCACTTCAAACACTGTTACGGTAGGTCAACGTCTGACATATTTAAACAGAGAAGTTGCAGGCAACGGATTCAACAGCACCGGATATGTAGATTTGCAAGGCAAGGATTATGCAACGGATACAATGGTTGACAGCGAACCTTACTTTTTAGAAGCAAAGGAAGGCAATATCTATATTTCCGAGCCGTATTACAATGATGTAACACAAGAACTTGAAGTTATCGTTTCCGCCCCCATAAAGAAGGTTGACTTCATTGATGCCGTCATCTATTTCCGCCTAAATGCAGATTTTTTAATAGAAACTATAAAAAATACAAGTGTCGGCGCAACAGGAGGTGCGTATATCATCGATAAAAACGGATATACGATTGCCCATAAAAATACAGATCTGATCATAAACAAAGATAATACGGTTCAAGCGGCTAAAACTGACCCAAGTCTGGAAAAATTAGCTGCCATAGAACAAAAGATGGTGCAAGGCGAATCCGGATTTGGCGAATACACTTATGGGGGGAGCAACAAGATCCTCGCTTATGCTCCCATTGCGAATTCGGACGGGTGGAGCATTGGCATAAATGCCGTAAGAGATGAGTTCATTCAGCGGACAATGAATGGAACTGTTATAGCAGCTATTGTGATTGTAATTTCCATTTTAATTGCAATCGGTATCTCTATTATCCTCTCAAATTCCATAACCAAGCCTATCATTGGTTGTGTTAACAGAATTGTACTATTGTCAAACGGAGATCTCAAAACAGAAGTTCCACAGGTAAAAACAAACGATGAAACAAAGGTTCTGGCCAATGCCACGCGGATACTGGTAGAGACACTGTCCGGCTACATCGGAAATATTTCGGATGTCCTGAGCGCGATTTCGGATGGCGATATGACGGTGGACGTACTGATCGACTATGAAGGAGACTTTGCCCCCATCAAGGCGTCCATGCAAAAAATCCCCGCTTCCCTTAACAGCGCGCTGACGCAGATTAGCCAAGCTTCGGAGCAGGTGGCAAGCGGTTCCGGCCAGGTGGCGAGCGGCGCGCAGGCGCTTTCCCAGGGCTCCACCGAGCAGGCAAGCTCCGTGGAAGAGCTTTCCGCCACCATCAACGAAATCTCGATGCAGATCAAACAGAACGCCGAGAACGCGCAGGAAGCGAATAAGATGGTCAACGCCACCACCAGGGAAATCGAAAACGGCAACCGCCAGATGGCCCAGCTCGTTACGGCGATGGACGATATTTCGAAGACCTCCAACAAGATCGACAAAATCATTAAGACCATAGACGATATCGCGTTCCAGACAAATATCCTCGCGCTCAACGCGGCGGTGGAGGCCGCACGGGCGGGGATCGCCGGCAAGGGTTTTGCCGTGGTGGCCGAAGAAGTACGAAACCTCGCAGCCAAGAGCGCAGAGGCAGCGAAAGATACCACTGCGCTCATTGAGAACGCGATTCAGGCGATACAGAACGGTACGCATATGGTAAGCGCAACGGAAAAATCCCTGAACCTGATTGTGGAAAAAGCGGACGGCGTTTCCCGCCTGGTGAACGAGATTGCCACGGCTTCCAACGCGCAGGCCACCGCCGTAATTCAGACGACACAGGGCATTGAGCAGATTTCCAACGTCGTACAGAATAACTCTGCCACCGCTGAAGAGAGCGCTGCCGCGAGCGAAGAGCTTTCCGGCCAGGCGCTTGTGCTCCAGCAGTTGGTTTCACGCTTCCGTCTCAAAGGACAAGGCCAGTCGTCTTCCGCAGGGGCGCCTGTTGCAGCAACTGGGCAGCCCAGTTTGGCCTCGGAATTCACCATTGAGTTTGACAAGTATTAAAGAACCGCACCCCGTGCTTTGCGGGGCAACAGGAAGCGGCGCGCCGGAAATCCGGCGCGCCGTTTGCGTATAAAACTGCAGCGGGCGAAGTTCCCTATAAAGACGCATGAAAGGTCTCATTCCCGCTTTCCCGAACAGGAACACTCCGCCGCAGCGCACTTTTTTATCATTGCTCTATTGCGCAGGGAGCGTATCTAAAAACTTCAGCATGATGTCGATAAACTCCATTGGCTTTTCGCAATGCACGCCGTGCCCGGATTTCACGTCCACCAGC
>JAEYSE010000097.1 GCA_023435025.1 Bacillota bacterium | reverse complement strand
GCAGATCGTCCACCGGCAGCGCCATGTACCTCACGTTCGACCTAACCCGCCAATATGCCGGGCAGACGTTTACGCTGGTACACAAAAAGGCCGACGGTACCTTTGAATATCTCTACGCCGCGGCAGGCGCGGACGGCAAAGTAAAGTTTGGCCCCATACATGAGCTTTCTCCCTTCATGCTGGTGAAGGGGCGGCTGCTCTATGTGCCGACAGAAGAGGTAATAAACGTCCCCAAAACGGGCAATGCCTCCAACTCGCTTCTCTTTGCGCTGCTGGCGGTAGCCGCCGTATGCGGTGCGGGCGCGGCGGTCTATAGAAAAAAGCGTACGCAGGTATAACCTACACGATGAAAGCGCGGCGTCTTAAAAGACGCCGCGCTATTTTTTAACTGCTTATTTTCAAAACTTATGTAACGAAGTCACAGAATCCCCTCTATCCGCCTGCTATACTCACATCAAAAGCATTGACGGATTTTACCCTCATTGAATGAAAACAATAGAGAATATGAATAAATGCGATTGGAGATTATTATGTTTTTTCATTTGAATAAAAAAGAGCTCTATACGTCTATATCTATGCAAGAGGCCAAAAATTTGCTGGTGAAGGATCCTTCGATCCGCTTGATTGATGTGCGCAGCTCCGATGAATATCGTCAAGGGCATATCCCCGGAAGCATGAACATCCCGCTGGATCAAATTTCAGATATTACAAGAGTCGTACCCGACAAAGACTCGCGCTTGTTCGTACATTGTCTAAGTGGGGCTCGCAGCCAGCGCGCCTGTGCTTGGCTTGCGAAGCTTGGCTATTCGGATGTAACCAATATCGGCGGGATTGCGCAGTGGACAGGCGAGGTCGTAAGAACAGCGAACCGTTGAAACCATATAATTAGGACGGGTGAAACAAAAACAGCACCCATATGGGTGCTGTTTTTGTTTGGCACGAATGATTTATTAGCTATGGAATACCTCCGCCGCCACCCGTTCAACCGGAAGGCACGCTTTATATTTCTCAATAAACGACGTAAACCCTGCCATAATCGCTGTTTCCGGCTCCACTATCCGGCATCCGGCATCGGCAAATAAAGGGGGGAGATACTCAGCAAGTCCTTTTTGGGTGTTATTCTTCATGTACATCGCAAGTATGGCCATGCCCCACGGCCCGCCTTCGCTGGCTGTTGATATGACGTTGACCGGCGTCATCAGCGCCCCTGCCATGACCCGCTGGCCCACTTCGGGGACAATGAAAAAGCCGCCGTGCCCCGTGACCGAATTGAGCTTGACGTTTTCCCTGAACAGGATATCCATGCCTATCCTCAGCACGGCGCATGCCGAAAAAAGATGCGTCCGCATAAAATTCGGCAGGCTGAGCTTTGCGTCAGGCAGGCGGGTGAACAACGGGCAGCCTTGTTCAAATCCGGTAATATGTTCGCCCGAAATATAATTGAAGCTCATGAGCCCGCCGCAATCCGCATCGCCCGCAAGCGCACTGTTATAAAGGGTGCCGTAAAGTTGATCCGTATCATATTCCGCTCCCAGCGCTTTTGCGGCATCTCCGAGGAGCCTTACCCACGCGTCGATGTCGCCCAAAAAATTATTGCAGTGCACCATCGCCACAGGATCGCCGGAAGGCGTGGTTACCATATCGATTTCCGGATATACCTTTGACAATGGCTTTTCGAGCACGACCATGGCGAACACACTCGTGCCCGCGCTGACATTGCCAGTCAGTTTATTCACGCTGTTCGTTGCCACCATTCCGGTCCCGGCGTCTCCTTCGGGAGGGCACATTGGTATGCCAATGCCAATCGTGCCCGACGGATCGAGAAGCTTAGCACCCGCTTCGGTAAGCGTCCCGGCGCATTCGCCTGCAGGCAAAATCCTCGGAAGAATATCGGCAAGCTTCCACTCAAACCCTCTGTCCGCAACCAAGTCGTCAAAAGCAGCCAGCATCCGGCCGTCATACTGCCGATCGGCGTCGTTGATCGGGAACATACCTGACGCGTCTCCAATGCCTGTCACCTTTTGCCCTGTCAGCTGCCAGTGGATATAGCCCGCGAGCGTCGTCATATAGCTGATTTGATTGACATGCTCCTCGCCGTTCAGTATGGCCTGGTATAGGTGCGCAATGCTCCAGCGCTGAGGGATGTGAAACCCGAACAGCCCCGAAAGTTTTTCTGCTGCTTCGCCCGTGCACGTATTGCGCCAGGTTCGGAAAGGTGTCAATAAACGGTCATGCTTATCGAACGCCAGATAGCCGTGCATCATCCCGGATATGCCGATCGCTCCGATATTTTTCAGCATTGTCCCATATCTTCCATAAACATCCACCGCGAGCCGGACATAGCAGTTCCGGATACCTTTCCAGATATCATCCAATGCGTACGTCCATAAACCGTTCTCGAACCGGCTTTCCCATGTATGGCTGCCGGACGCAATCTGATTGTGGGCACTGTCTATCAGCACCGCTTTTATGCGGGTGGACCCAAGCTCAATACCGAGTGCCAGATTGCCCGCTTCGATGCCAGATTGCTTCGTGTCCTGCACAATTTGTACCATATGGAATTCCTTTCGCCCAAAAATTCAGATCATGAAACGCGTATCGGATCGCTTTTAAGCTATGTTGATAGACCCTTTGCGTTTTTTTTGATCTTAATCCATTCCGGCAGCAGCAGTTGAAAGCCACCTTTATCACGAAGCGCGAGAATGATGCTCTGAAGCAAAATAAAGAAGCACAGCATCAGCCCGGTGGTAATGCTCTGCCAATATGGCTCCCTAAGCCCCGAGGCAATCACTATATTGTTGATTGTCTTTAAAGAAAGCACCCCGAAAAGCGTGCCGATTACATTGCCGACGCCGCCGGTTAACAATGCCCCGCCGATAATGGCAGATGCAATCGCCTGCATTTCCGCGGCGGTAGCATTGGAAGCGTTTCCTGCCCCTGTATGCAGCAGATAGACATAACCACCGATTCCGGATAACAAACCGCACAGCAAATAGGAAAAGAATTTTGTGCGCTTTACATTAATGCCGAGCATTAACGCGCTCTGGCTGTTACCGCCCACCGCATAGAGGTTGCGCCCGAATCGCGTCCATTTCAGAATTGCAAATATGGCAAACACGATAGCGATAGCCACTATTACGCCAAGCTCAATTTTGGCGGGAATAAAATTGCCGGTTTTTCCATAGGAACCGATACCCGGAATAACGATACGAAATTCCTTAAGGGCGACGAAGGCCTCGTTCACCGCTGTGCGCGGAACAGCGCTAACTATGGTTGTCATGCCCTTTGCAAAAAACATACCCGCTAACGTGATAATAAAGGGCTGTATTTCCAAATATGATATCAATGCTCCCTGAATCAGTCCGAACACTACCCCTATACCCAAAGCAAGACCCACCAAGCCGATTATGCTTCCGCTATGGTCATCCAGATAAACAACGCAAGCCATGGTGACCAGCGCAGTGATCCCTCCCACCGAAATATCTATACCGCCTGCTATTATCACGATAGTCAGCCCGCAGGCAATCACAATCAAAAACGCATTGTTATTGAAAATATCAAGGAACTGCTGGGGGTTCAAGAAACCGCCACCCCAGACAAGCATGGCAAGTACATACATGCCAATGAAGATACAAATCGTTATAGTCAAGAGCAAATTGGTGTTTGAAATCGGCTCCCTGCGTTTTTTTCCCGCTGTCCCGGCAAATAACCCTCTTTTACTGGTCATAATGCTAATTCTCCGTTTTCGTTGTCTTGCTTCGCTTTCGTCGGCTTTTTAAACAGCATATCGCGCAACTGAAGGACATATCCTTTTACAATTGGAGAACCGATTACAACGATGGCTATAATAACAATTGCCTTATACGCTTTTATCGCCGTCGAAGGAACCTTCATGGCATAAAGCGTAATCGTCAACGCCTGAATGACAAATGCCCCTATCACGGAACCAGTCAAGCTGAATTTTCCACCGGATAAAGCATTGCCTCCGATGGCGACTGCCAAAATAGCGTCCATTTCGATATCCAAAAGAATGGTTTCATGGTTGATAAGCCCTATTCTGCTCACAGCAATAGAGCCTGAAATAGCAGCGCAAACGCCCAGTATCATAAATGTCAGTAGTTTTATAAAGACGGCGTTGATTCCGTTTAGCCGGGCAGATCTTTCGTTGATTCCAACCGTTTGTGTGTATAACCCGAGATTGGTAAACCTTAATACAAGCGAAACCAACACCCCGAATAACACTACGATTAAAATGGGTGTGGGTATGGGGATACCCGGAATGAAACTTCCAATATAGCCCAACAGCGGGCTTTCAACAGTAGGCGTTGCTCCGCCGTTTATCCAATATGCGATAGAGCGTCCGGCAGAAAACAATATCAATGACGCAATCATCGGTTGAATCTTGAATACAGCAACCAATGTGCCGTTGAATGCGCCAAAAATAATTGCGACAATACAGCTTGCCAAAAAGGCACCAAGAATCATTGGCATTGTAATTTGATTCTCTTTAAGTACACTAACAAAAACACTGCCCGCAATTGCCGCCGCTGCGCCAACACTGATATCCTGCCCTCTCGACGATGCCGTTACCAGCGTCATACCGATTGCTAAAATTGCAAGCTCGGATGCGCCATTTAAGATACTGATGATATTCCCTGAAAGAACGGCGTTTCCATCGTTGTTGATTGTAATGGCCAAAGAGAAAAATCCAACATCCCTGATCAAATTAAAAACTATCAGTAAAAAGAGCGCAAACAACGGGACAGCCAATTGTGAGCTCGCAAATTTCTTTAAAGCCTTAGCCATTTTGAGCTGCCTCCCCCGCTATCGTATGCATAATTTTCGCTTGCGTCATATCCTCGCCCCTCAATTCGCCCACTATTTTACGATCCCGCATAACGATGAGCCGCGAACAAGTGCGAAGCATCTCCTCTATTTCAGATGAAATAAACGTAACGCTGACGCCTTCTTCGGCAAGCTTGAGTACGAGCTTTTGTATTTCAACTTTTGTACCGACGTCAATGCCGCGCGTCGGTTCGTCCAGGATGAGATACTTTGGATTTGTGAGCAGCCAGCGCGCAAGTATTACCTTTTGTTGATTACCGCCTGAAAGTGATTTTATGGGCGTATCCGTCGATGCGGTTTTTATCCCTAATAGCTTGATGTATTCATCTGCAAAGGCTTCCGCCTCCGCTTTGGAGAACGGCCGGAAAAAGCCCTTCATTACCTGTAATGCAAGTATAATATTTGCACGCACGGACAGATCCTCAACGATGCCGTCCTGTTTTCTGTCCTCGGGCAGATACCCGACACCATGCCTCATGGCGTCCTTTGGCTTGGATATTTTAACGTTTTTTCCGTTTACCTTCACCCTGCCGCCGGTAATTTTATCAGCGCCGAATATCGCGCGTACGCTTTCGCTGCGGCCAGAGCCAAGAAGCCCGGTAAACCCGTTTACTTCTCCCTTGTGAATTTTGAAATCAAATGCATTTGTACCCTCCGCGCTGGATAATCCAAATGCCTCAAAAACGGGTGTTGCATCCTCCTCGGCTTGCAATGCCTTTCTGTTTTGCAACGCTGAAATATCGTCAAGATCTTTACCCATCATCTTTGAAATGAGCTGTACGCGCGGTAAATCTTTTATTTCGTACTCTCCTACGAGCTCGCCGTCGCGCAAAACGGTGATCCTGTCGCATATCTCGTACACCTGTTCCAGGAAATGCGTTATGAATATGATACCTACACCGTGGGACTTCAGTTCCTGCATAAGAGAGAAAAGCTTCTTAACCTCATGTTCGTCCAGCGAGGAGGTTGGCTCGTCTAAAATCAATACCTTGCAATCCATATCCACTGCGCGGGCAATGGCGACCATTTGCTGTACAGCCAGTGAGCAAGTGGCAAGTTGCTGAGTGGCTCGCGCCGGGATATTGAGTTTAGCAAGTATCTCCGTCGTCTTCTTTTCTATAGAGCGCCAATTTACGAAGCGGTAATTGCCCCGCCCGATAAACATATTTTCGGCGACCGTAAGATTCGGGCATAGGGTTATCTCCTGATAAACCGTGCTGATGCCTAAATTTTGAGCCTCTTGAGGGGACTTTACAGTAATTTCTTTGTGAAAGCCGGCTATGTGGATTTGCCCCGAATCTTTCGGGTATACGCCTGTTAATACTTTGATTAAGGTTGACTTGCCGGCACCATTCTCACCCATCAGGGCGTGAATTTCGCCTTTACAAAGCGTGAAATCCACATTTTGCAAAGCGCGTACGCCTGGGAATGATTTGTAGATTGCCCGCATGGATAAAACGACGTCTTGCATAGGTTAACCATCCTTTAAGCGTTGGATGTTTCTTAAATGGCAGTGTGGAGTATGCGGAAAAAATCCATATACTCCACACCGCACATTTGATACAGTATCCCTGTGAAGGTTTATTGGTTATTCGCCCAGACCATACGTATCAATGTCCGCCTGCGTAATGGTCTTTGCATCAAAACCACGTTCTTCAGAAATAACCTTCTTTTCCGTAAGCGTTCCGCCGGCCTCAAGCTTCTTTATCATCTCATCGATTACAGAAGCCTGGAAGGGGCTGCACTGACCGTCATAGTTCCAATTGCCTGCAAGCAGTTCCCTAAGCGCCCACTTGTTGCAATCGAAGCCCATAATAATGACGTCCTTGCCAACACCGTGTGTGATACCAGCCTCATCCAGCGCCGCGACAGCGCCCTTTGCCATGCCATCATTTTCGGCATAGATCACGTTGAATTCGTCGCCAGAATTGATGACTGCTTCTACAATTTTCTTTGCCTCGGCTTCATCCCAGGTTGCGGTCTGCTGTACAACCTTTGTCATAGTGCCGGCTGCAAATTCAGCATCTAGCGCGCCCGTGCGGCCAATCTGCGCATCGCTGCCCATAGCGCCCTGAATGTGGATGACCTTATACGAGGGAAGATTCTGCGACTTCAGCCACGTCACAGCCGTGACGCCTTCCTGTGCCATATCGGAAACTACGGCTGCTTCATACAGGCTCTCGTCGGCGTTAAGCATACGGTCGAAGAGAAATACTTTGACGCCAGCTTCCTTAGCACTCTTTAGCACAGAATCCCAGCCATCTGTGGCGGCCGCTGAAATGAGAAGATAGTCTACACCGTCGGTGATAAACTGCCCGGCTGCATTCAACTGCTCGTCATTCTTCAGGCTGTAGAAGGTCGAGACCGCGTATCCATTCCCTTCCGCGAAGACTTTTTCAAAGTCTGCCACATTCGCCGCGCGATATCCGGACTCGGCTGGCGGATTGTTGACGATGCCAACCTTAATCAACTTGGACGCGTTATTGGCTGCCGACGGCGTTTGTCCAGCACATGCAACCATCCCGAATGCCAATACTACCACAAGAAGAACAGCAATAAGTTTTTTCATGGTACTGTTTCCTTTCAAAAATAATAGATTGAAGGTCTGCGTCCGCTTATGCATCCGCTTCATTTTCCTTATAGCATATAAAAAAACGAATACCAATAACTCCGGAGGAACCAGATAAGAATGTGAACCATCCCGGTTAGATTACAAACCGTCGTAAGTTATCATACCTTTTGAAGTCTGCGACGGCATAAATTTTCCTACCGCACACAGTAAAAAAACGACTGGAGAAAACCGTCGAAACCCCAGCCAATGCCACATATCCGGCCCCAATAACTGTTCAGTCTCCGCACAGTGCGGAGCTCTTCAGCGTGACAAAAAAGCGATCTGTCTTGCATGTGCAAGCCGGATTTGCTTTGCATTGGCACAAATTGTATAATTGTAGTCAGCTGTTAAGCTCTGAAGTGGAAAACAAATGAGCTCAGGACACTTTTGAAATATAATTCGAGGTAAAGAAATCGTGGTAGATAAAAAAATCATAGTACAATTTACGTTGCTGACATTTTGCATCGCCTATCTTGTGTCAGGTGCTTTGATTGTTCTTGGACAATTCGGATATTCGGCTCATAATTGGGTTCACTCGTTACAGCAATTTGGGACGAATATTCCTTTTGCAATCTATATTTTGTCGCCCGCTATTGCTTCATATATCGTTCTGAAGAAAAATAACAAAATAGCAGATTTTAAGGAATGGTTGAAAACTGTTTTTTACGCAAAAAATAGAATATCTGTCTATTTGTTCGTTGTTGCAGGACTTACACTGTATTTTCTGATACATCTTGCCGTTTCAGGCCGCGCGGAAATGGCGCTCCCATTTTATACGTTCTTCCTTTCTCTGCCTGGTAATCTTATTATCGGCGGCTTGGAGGAAGCCGGCTGGATGTACATATTGCAGCCTGAGCTTGACAAAAAATATGGCTTTGTTTTATCTTGCGTTTTTGTCGGAATCATTTGGATTTTATGGCATATCCCGCTCTTCTTCATTCCGGGGACGAATCACGGCGAGGGACTCATTAACTTTGGGATGTTTGCAGTTCAACTCATGGCGTTTCGGTTTTTCAACGGGGCAATCTACAAAATATCAGGAAAAGGCCGTGTGTTTATGTGCGTATTATTCCATACCATGTTCAATGCGGCATCCCCCATGTTCGGCACCATGACTATGACTTGG
>JAEYSE010000088.1 GCA_023435025.1 Bacillota bacterium | reverse complement strand
ATAGAGGTCGGCAAGAACGGCAAAAAGAAGACGATGCAGCGTAAGGTCTACCCCGGCTACGTCATGGTCAAAATGGTCATGAACGATAAGACGTGGTATGTCGTGCGCAACACCCGCGGCGTGACAGGCTTCGTAGGGCCGGGCAGCAAACCCATCCCCCTTACGGATGAAGAGGTCACGGCAATGGGTGTCGAACGTATCCCCATCGTGCTCAATATCGAGGTGGGCGAAAACGTGCGCGTTGTATCGGGTCCTTTGGAAAAATTCATTGGCCGCGTCGAAGCGCTTGACGCCGAGCGCCAGAAGATCAAGCTCACCGTCTCCATGTTCGGCCGCGAAACGCCCGTGGAGCTGGACTTTATCCAGGTTCAGAAGCTCTAAGGGTAAAGAACAAGGCTCAAAAGATCCTTTGGGATTTTTTGATATAAAGTGGGAGGGGGCGGCACCCCGTTTACCACGCACTACAAAATTTTTAGTAGGAGGAAACTGCAATGGCAAAGAAGATCACAGGCTATGTGAAGCTTCAAATCCCCGCCGGCAAAGCGACGCCGGCACCGCCGGTAGGCCCCGCTCTGGGTCAGCACGGCGTCAACATCATGGGCTTCTGCAAGGAGTTCAACGAGCGCACCGCAAAACAGGTGGGTCTTATCATCCCCATCGTCATCACCGTATATGCGGACCGTTCCTTCACCTTCATCACCAAGACCCCTCCGGCTGCGGTTCTCATTAAGAAGGCCGTAGGCATCGAGAGCGGCTCCGGCGTTCCCAACAAGACCAAGGTCGCCACCATCACCAAGGCGCAGGTCAAGGAAATTGCCGAGCTGAAAATGCCGGACCTCAACGCGGCAAGCGTAGAGGCCGCCATGAACATGGTCGCTGGCACGGCGCGCAGTATGGGCGTCGTGGTGGGCGACTAAGAGGGGAGGAGAAGTTATGAAGCACGGCAAGAAATATCTGGACAGCAAGAAGCTGATCGACTCCACCCGTCAGTATGACACCCGTGAAGGTTTGGACCTTTTGCTGCAAACCGCGAAGGCCAAGTTTGATGAATCCGTGGAAGTTCACGTCCGTCTGGGCGTTGACTCCCGTCATGCGGATCAGCAGGTTCGCGGCGCGGTGGTTCTGCCGCACGGCACGGGCAAGACCGTTCGCGTACTCGTGTTCGCCAAGGCCGACAAGGCGCGTGAAGCGCTCGAAGCCGGCGCGGATTTCGTAGGCGATGAAGACCTCGTCAAGAAGATCCAGACGGAAAACTGGTTCGGCTTTGACGTTTGCGTTGCCACGCCGGATATGATGGGTCTCGTCGGCCGCATCGGCCGCGTGCTCGGTCCCAAGGGCCTCATGCCCAACCCCAAGAGCGGCACCGTCACCATGGACGTCGCAAGAGCCGTCAAGGACATTAAGGCCGGTAAGGTGGAGTACCGTTTGGATAAGACCAATATCGTACACTGCCCCGTCGGCAAGGTTTCCTTTGGTGTAGAGAAGCTCGAGGAAAACGTCAACACATTGATGGAAGCCATCATCAAGTCCAAGCCGTCCGCCGCGAAGGGCACTTACCTCAAGAGCGTAGTGCTTTCCTCCACGATGGGCCCCGGCATCAAATTTAACCCGCTGCGCTTCAGCTAAGCAAAGTTAAGTTTGAGGCGTTGACAACAACACCGGAACTGTGATATACTCCGTCCGGTCACATACCTTTTCGCCATAGACAGCAGGTGCGGCGTGCCGCTTAATTTCCTGCCGAGGTGAGCACAAAGCGTTTTTTAGCGCGCTCCCTTATGTCTATTTGGCAAAGGGAGCGCGTTTTTTATGGTTGTCGGCCGGTTAACACCGGTAAAGCAATACAGTATGGAAAGAAGGAGGTGAAACCATGGCAAACGTTCAAATCATCGAGTTGAAGGCTGCCAAGGTCGCCGAAGTACAGGAAAAGCTCCAAAGAGCCAAGTCCATAATCGTTTTTGATTACCGCGGCCTCACCGTGGAAGAAGTCACGGGGCTTCGAAACGAAATGCGCAAAGCGGGCATCGATTATCTGGTGCTCAAGAACGGCGTTGTGGAACGTGCGGCAAGCCTTTCGGGTATTGATGCGTCCATCAACGATATGTTGAAAGGGCCCAGCGCGTTCGCAATCGCGTATGAGGATGCGGTGGCTCCCGCCAAGATCCTCAAGGATTTCGTCAAGAAGGTCAAGAAGTGCGCCATCAAGGGCGGCGTCGTGGAAGGCAAAGTGGAAAATGCGGACGTCATTAACGCGATCGCAGATCTGCCCTCCCGCGAAGTGCTCATCGCCCGCTTGCTGGGCAGCATGATGTCCCCCATATCCGGTCTCGCCATCGTGCTCGACCAGATCGCCAAGAAACAGGGCGGCGGCGCAGAAGCCCCCGCTGCGGAATAACAGCCGCGTAACACAAAAACTTTAGTAGAAAAAGGAGAAGTACCATGAATAAGGAGCAATTGATTGCCGATATCAAGGCGATGTCCGTGTTGGAGCTTTCCGAGCTCGTAAAGGCGCTTGAAGAGGAGTTCGGCGTATCCGCCGCCGCTACCGCCGTTGCCGTTGCCGGCCCCGCCGCCGTTGCCGAAGCAGTGGAAGAGAAGACCGAGTTCGACGCCATTTTGAAGGACGTCGGCCCCGAAAAGATCAAGGTCATCAAGGTTGTGCGCGAGCTGACCGGCCTTGGCCTCAAGGAAGCAAAGGATCTCGTAGACAACGCGCCCAAGCCCCTCAAGGAAGGCGCTTCCAAGGAAGAGTGCGAGAAGATCGCTGCCGCGTTCAAGGAAGTTGGCGCGACCGTCGAAATCAAGTAAGTTTTTCAACATCAAAAACCCGGACGGCTTTTGCCGACCGGGTTTTTTAATGCCAAATAAACTTGCTAATGGGCTCAATGTATCGGTGTTCTAGCGCGGCGCCTTCGGCGGGAGATTTTGAGGGCCTTTAAGCCTGCGGGGTTTTGCTTTTGCTTTGGAATTATAGGGTATCTTGTGAACATAAAAAAAGCCTGCGATTTTCGCAGACTTTTCTTTTGTTATAGTTTGATTTAACCTGCCGTAGAAGTTCCACCGCCGCCCGTCGTACCGCCCGTTGTGCCTTCGCCCGTTGAGCCGCCCGCTTTACCGGGGGAAGTACCGGGGGAAGTACCGGGGGAAGTACCGGGGGAGGTGCTAGGGGAGGCCGTTGCGGTGTCGGGTAAGAACGTGCCATTCGGGTGAATGTAAGCAGTTCCGATCGTGCCGTCTGCCATGGAATACTCAACAACATATGCCTGCTGTGTGCCTTGCAGGCCGTGCGTGATGCGCGTAATGGTCGATCCGGGATATTTTTGCTGCAGCGCCGATTTGATATCCGGCAAGTCGCTTTCGTTTACAACGGTACCCTCTGCAAAATTGGGTATGGTCGCGCTCGCCATTTCGCCTGTTCCACCGGTTCCGTTTCCGCCGGTTCCGTTTGTACCGGTTCCGTTTCCGGCAGTATTATCCGGAAGTACCGAGGGAGACATACCCGGGGTCATGCTGGGCAATGGGCTAGTTGTTTTCGTAGGCGCGGGCGTCGGCGCGCAGCCGGCGGCAGCGATGAGGAGTAGTACAAGCCCTATGCAAAGTATGCGTTTCATGGTTTTCCTCCTTTGATTACTGGCGCGCTTTTACGCGCGCTGCGGGTTATCCCGCTGTTATTCGGGAATAGTATGCCCATACCCGAAGAATTGTAAACTTTTCAGGTCCGGCCGGAACCACGGGGTCATGCTCTGCGTATAAGAAGTGTACAAAGCATACGTTGCGGCTTTCCCGGCTCGGGAAACAGGAGGAAACATGAAAAACATATCAAGATATTTGGCATTTGTGCTTGCGGCAATCCTGCTGTTTGCGTTTGGATGTGCCGCCCCGCAGCCAATTCCAACCCCCACGCCGACAGACTCGGCGCCCGTAAACGCGGAACCGCTCAAAATGCCCGCACTCGATCCGGCCAAGCCTCTGATGACGCCGGATTATGAAAATGCGGATGCAAAAAAAGCCGGAACCGGCGTGAACGAATTCACGCTCGCGCTAATGCGGAAGCTCCACAAAAAAGGGGAGAACATGGTTATTTCTCCGTTTTCCGTCTGGCTGACGCTTGCGGCGCTTGCAAACGCTACGGATGTAAACGCCCTGCCGCAGCTTCTGGAGGCCCTTAGCGTAAGCGGTCTTACGGCGGAGGAACTCAACGCTTCCGTTTCCCGTATGCTGTATGAGTTGACCGGTAACGAAGGCGAAACGTATAACCCGCTGTCCATTGCAAACGCGGTATTCGTGGACGGATCGGTCACGCTTAAAAAGGAGTTTGCGCAGAAGTTCATGGATTATTACCGGGGCACTGCCATGAATGTGGATATGAAGAGCCCGGAGGCCATCAAAGCCATTAACGATTGGGCAAACGAGCACACGAATGGGCTCATTACGGATATCGTCAAAGAGATTCCGGAAGACACAATCGTGGCTTTGGCAAATGCCATATACTTCAGCGATCGCTGGGCTGTGGAGTTTGACGAAAAGCAGACGCAGGATATGACGTTCCACGGCGTGGAGAAGGACGTAACCGTGCCCTTCATGCTGCGAGAAGGCGACGCCATCCCCTATTATGAGGATGAAACGCTCCAGGCCATCAATCTGTCGTTCAAAACCGGAAGCGGAATGTACATTCTGCTGCCTAAAAACGGCGACGCGGATACCTTGATCGATACCATGGATGCCGAAAGGTTCGTGCAGATTGTGGAGGATACAGCGCCTTCAACAGGAAAGCTCTTATTGCCCAGGTTTTCACTGACTTCGGATTTTAAACTCAACGATGCCTTAAAGGAGCTGGGCGTGCCGCTCTTGGATCCTACAAACCCCGGGCTGACCGGGCTTGTGGAGCAAACGGACGCATTCATCAGCGCATCGCTCCACAAGGCTACTATAAATGTTGATGAAAAGGGTACAACCGCCGCAGCAGTAACTGTTGAGCTGATGGAACCCACTTCCATGCCGCTGCCCACCGAGCCGTTTTCCATGGTATGCGACAAACCCTTCGTGTTCATCCTGTACCGGTGGACGTCTGAAGGCGGCGAACAGGCGCTCTTTACAGGCGTGGTGAACCAGCTCTAGGCAAGCGAATTGTATCAACGGTTACCTGTGCTTGTTTACACATCGTTCATGGCATATGGACTTCCACCATTTGCAAACCCCCTGCCGTTTTGTTATGCTATATCTATCTATGTAGAAAGCAGAATGGATGGAAGGGGGCGCGGCGGGAGCGGAAAATGCTCAATCCCGCTTAGCGGCAAAGGGTATGGAAAAGCCGACCTTGGAAGCGCTTTACGAGGCGCACGCCAAGACCGTATACTGGGCGGCCTACGGCGTCTCACGCGATGCGGAGGCGGCGGCGGACGCCGTACAAAACGCGTTTTTGAGCGCGCACCGCAATATGGGGACAATTGAAACAATGACAAACGAACAGGCCCGCGCTTGGCTATACCGCGTGGCGGTAAACAGCGCAATCGATATGCTGCGCCGCAACCGCCGCAGCATCCCCATGGAGGATGCAGGTGTTACGGAGCCGGACATGGGGCCGGGGCCGGAGGCGCAGGCCGAAAAAAACGAAACGCGTCAGGCAATAAAGAAGGCGCTGGACAATCTGCCCGAAAAATATCGGGAACCGTTGTTTCTCTATTATTTTGCGGAGCTGGACTATCACCAGATTGCGGCGCTGCTGCAAACGGGCGAAGGTACGTTGAAGAGCCGCATGTCCCGTGGGCGCGATATGCTTAAAAATGAACTCGCGAAAGGAGGCGGGCTGTATGCGTAAAGAAAAGAACAATCAGGAACTGAATATCGATCTGCTGCTGCGCGAAACTGCGGCAAAGGAAAACGACGCCCTGCCTCTTGAGGACTGGAAACGCAGCCTGTTTAAGAAGATCGAAAGCGACCAGACGCAGCAGGAAGAGACGCCTATTGTGGATGAGCTCGCGGAGCGCAGGCGCAGGAAAATGCGCAGGCTCACAGTCGGTTTCTCCAGCGTAGCGGCGGCATTGCTTATTCTGGTGGGAACCAGCCAGTACTGGGGAAATGGTATGAGCGCGAAATCCGCCCCGCAGCAGGATATCCGTATGGCGGCGGAGGCAGCGCCTTATGGCACCGCAGCGTCGGAGGAGGCCAATCTGCCAGAGGCGCTTTACGCCGTGCCCGAAGCGCCGGCCGCAATGGAAGCGCCCGCGTCTACGGAATCTCCCGCAGCGGGTGCCGCGCCTGCAGCCCCCGCCCCGTCTTCTGCGACGGACAGTGGGGCAGGCGCAGATCAGGCGGGCATACTCTCCGGCCCGGTGGAGCTTACCCCGGAGCAGCAAAAAGCCATAGACGCGCTCAATGTCGCACTCGCAGCGGAGCGGGGCAAGGTAGATGCTGCCACGGTGGCTGTTGTGCAGCTTGAACACGTCACACTAAAAGTCCGCCCGCTTTCTGGAGAAGAAACGGAGGAAGTAACGCGTACGCTGGTCTATCAGATCATGGTAGGCGCGGATACCGGAGAGACGATCTCCTATGCCGTGGACGCCGATACCTATGAGGTACTGGGCGAAATCGTGGAAGGGTAGGACAGCCGAGGTTTTATCTTCCATAAGGATATATGTTCATGAACAAACGATACCCTGCCATGCGGCAATGACATCCGGCAGGGTATTGTTTTTTTTGCAACCGTGCTGGCTCAGGCCTGTTCCTCTTGATGGGGCACCACGTCGCCGCCGATAAAGTTCCTGTTCGACGCGTTACAGGCGGCCAGTACGGAATAGCTGCCCGCCGTGGGATCTAACACCCAGTCGCCTTCCTCCGTTACCGCCTGAATGAGGCGCGTCTGCAGGCCTATGGGCTTTGCGTGCGGGTGTCCTTTCAACGCAGGTTCGCGCCACACATCCGGCAGCGTATGGTCCCGCCATACCCCCTTGGCGCGTTTGGGATGCTTTTGAAGGACGATCAGGTATTCGGCGGTACGCCGCGTGCGGTATCCCATGCCGATGCGCCCTTTGTCCCACACGATCATATCCACGGTCTCAAGGCGCGTATTCGCTATCCAACAGGGAATTCCCTCGCAAAGGTGGAATTTATCCACCCACAAAAACAGGTGGCCGCTTTTTTTCAATACCCGGTCAAACTCAACAAGGAAGTCACGGATGAGCGGCTCCCTCATCTGCGGAAGCTTTGAACGCTCCATGCCTCTTGTCACGCCCTCGTTGCCGTAACTAAGCTTGTCGAGCACACCCCGGTATTGCGGGTCGAAGAATGCCGCGGAAATGCTTTCCTCCCGGATTGAGCCCAACAGAAGCAGCCCATCGATGCAGTTTTGCCCGCAAGGATGGATGCGGCTGGTTGGCAACAATGGAGAGGAAGCGGTCATACGGCGCTCCTGTGAAATTCGGACGGTTTTAGTGGATTCGATTAGATTCAGCTTATTGTACCATAATATAGTTCCAGCGCAATTATTTTACCAAGAAATTATTAGCAAAACATTTGTCGGAATTCCGGGTGTTCACGCGTAAAAAATCAATTCTGCGTCAGCGCTCAGTATACTACCCCGCCACGCTTGCAAAATTCCGCGCATCTGTGCTAAAATATGTCCCATAGGCAATGCGATGACGGAGCTGGGTAGCTGCTGCTGTGCATGAAAAGAGAACGCCGCCGGGAAAACCCCGTGCTGAAAGCGGCGTATGCGGCGCAGAATACGCCCTTTCTCTCCCGAGCGTCCCCGGTGAAGCCCGATCATGGGTGTGTAGTCGGCGGCGGGCAAGCCCGATACAGCGGCAAAGGCTCCGTTTTGCGGGGTGAATTTGGGTGGTACCACGAACGCTTTATGCGCATCGTCCCTGCGGGACGGTGCGTTTTTTTATTGCAATTATGAATGGATGACAGGAGGCAGGAACGATGCTTGAAACGTTAAAATCCATAGGAGAACAGGCCTGGGCGCGTCTAAATGAAGCCAAGGGGGAAAGCGATATCGAAGCCCTCATGGTAAGCGTGCTCGGCCGCAACGGGACTTTGACCGAGGTGCTCCGTACCATGGGCAAGCTCAGCCGTGAAGCACGTGCGGAGCTGGGGCAGGAGGCCAACCGCTTGAAGCGGGAGCTTGAAACGGCAATATCCGAAAAGCGTGCCGCCATCGCTGCGGCGGAAAAAGAGCTGCGCTTTGCGCGCGAAACGCTGGATATCACCGAGCCCGGCAAGCGCATAATGCCGCGCGGCAGGCTCCACCCCATGACGCAGACCTACCGGGAGATCAGGGATGCTTTAATCGGCATGGGCTTTATTACATTTGACGGCCCTGAAGTGGAGCTGGATAAATATAATTTTGAGCTGCCCAACATGCCCCCGGACCATCCTGCCCGGGATATGCAGGATACGTTCTACATCAACGACAACGTGGTATTGAGGACCCATACCACCAATTGTGAGCCGAGGGCGCTGCTGACAATGGAACCGCCGTTCCGCGTCGTCATCCCCGGTCGCTGCTTCCGTGTGGATGAAGTGGACGCGAGCCACTCCCCGATATTCATGCAGATGGAAGGGCTGGTGGTGGATAAGAACATCACGCTCGCCGATCTGAAGGGTACGCTGGACACGTTTGTACACGCCGTATTCGGCGAGGATGTCAAAACCCGGTTCCGCCCGAGCTATTTCCCGTTCACAGAGCCTTCCGCGGAGCTGGATATTTCCTGCACCATCTGCGGCGGCAAAGGCTGCCGCGTGTGCAAGCATACCGGATGGCTGGAGATATTAGGCTGCGGCGTTACCAACCCGCACGAAATCGAAAACTGCGGCCTGGACCCGCACGAGTGGAGCGCCTTCGCATTCGGCCTGGGCGTGGACCGCGTGACGAGCCTGAAGTATGGCATTACCGATATCCGGCTTGAATATGAGAACGACGCCCGTTTCCTGGGGCAGTTCTAGGGTGAGGAGGAATAGCATATGAAATTGCCTTTGAAATGGCTCAAAGAATACATCGAATACGACGTAACCCATGAAGAGTTTGTGGAAAAAATGATGTGGCGCGGCTTCGAGGTGGCAGATGTGCTTCCCGAATTGCCGGATGTTTCAGGCGTGGTCACCGGCCTTGTGATGAAGGTAGATGAGCATCCCAACGCGGAAAAGCTGCATGTCTGCACGGTGGACGCGGGCGAAGGGAGCTTGCGCATCATCGTTTGCGGCGCACCCAACGTTTACGAGGGCATGATCGCTCCCGTGGCGTTGCCCGGGGCAAAGCTGCCAGGCGGAATTACCATTGCCCCCACCGTCATGCGCGGGGTGGAAAGCGCTGGAATGCTCTGCTCCGGCAAAGAGCTTGGGCTGACGGACGCAGATTATCCCGGCAGCGAGGTGCACGGGCTGCTGGATATTCAGGGCAAGCACGCGCCGGGAGAAGCAATCGCCGCGGCGCTCGGGTTGGACGACGTGGTGTTCAACATTGAGTTGACTCCCAACAGGCCGGACTGCCAGAGCATAATCGGCATCTGCCGGGAGGTGGCGGCGGCGCTCAATAAGCCATTCAAGGAACCTGCTATCAAGCAGGTGAAAGGCGAAGGCCGCGCCGAAGAGTACGCGAAGGTAACGGTATTAAACACCGAGCTTTGCCCGCGCTACGCCGCGCGCGTGGTGACGGATATAAGAATCGAGCCTTCCCCCGCCTGGATGCAGAAAAAGCTTCGCAGCGTGGGCTTGCGGCCCATCAACAACATTGTGGATATCACGAACTTCGTCATGGTGGAATACGGCCACCCCATGCACGCGTTTGACCTTGCCTGTGTTGCGGATGCGCATATCGTTGTACGAAACGCGTACGAAAACGAAACCGTGCGGACGCTGGACAGCAAAGACAGGCCCGTGGATCCCTCCATGCTGCTGATTGCGGACCCGCGCAAGGGCGTGGGCATCGCTGGCGTTATGGGTGGCGAGAATTCCGAGATCAAGCCGGAAACAAAGGCTGTGCTGTTTGAAAGCGCTGTGTTTAAAAACAGCAACATCCGCGCCACCGCGAGGAAGCTAAAGCACGTTACGGACGCCGCTGCCCGCTTTATTAAGGGCGTGGAGCCGGTCAATGCCGGGCTTGCCTTGGACCGCGCCATTGAGCTGGTGGAAGAACTCAAAGCCGGGCGCGTGGTGGGCAACGTGATCGACGTATGCGCCGCAGACCTTACGAACCGGGAAGTCGATATCGACATCGCGCATGTCAATCGCATATTAAACACCGGCTTTACCGGGCAGGAAATGGCGGATATGCTCGCTACAATCAATATCTCCTCCACGCCTCGCGGCGAAAAACTGCGCGTGAGCGTACCGCATTACCGCACGGATATCGAAAGCGGCATTGAGGCGGATTGGAATATCGCCGAGGAGGTTGCCCGAATCTATGGATATTACAATATTGCACCCACCCTCATGCGGGGGGATACGTTCCGCGGCAGACTGACCCCGACATTCAAGCTGGACGATATCGTCAAGGACAGCCTGGTGGCCCTTGGTGCATATGAAATGTATAATTATAACTTCACCGGCCCCGCGGCGATTGAAGCGCTGCGCCTCCCGGCGGAGGATGAAAAGTGCAAGACCGTGCGCATATTGAACCCCTTTGGTGAGGATCAGAGCCTGATGCGTACAACGCTTGTGATCGGCATGCTCAAATCCGCCGCGCTCAACATCAACCGCCGCACCGGCCAGGGCCGCTTCTTTGAGGTGGGCAACGTCCATATTGACAACAACGACGTGCTGGCCGAAGAGCGCAAAATGGTGGGCCTCTTATTCATGGGCGAAGGGGAAGATTTCTTCACGCTCAAGGGTGCGGTGGAACAGCTTCTGGAAGTACTGGGTATTTCGGACGTCCGCTTTGTGCGCGGCGGAGGCGCATATCTGCATCCCGGCCGTGCGGCGCTCGTGTATTCCGGCGATACGCTAATCGGCGAGCTTGGCGAGGTTCATCCCGATACGGCCGCCGCGTTCGATATCGACGCCCGCGTATACGTGGCGGAACTCTCGTTCGCAAGCCTGTTCGCTCTCTCCAACCGCTCCCGCACCTATAAGGCGCTGCCGCGCTATCCCGTGGTGCAGCGCGATCTCGCGGTGCTCGCGGAAGAAAGTGTAACGGCGGAAACATTGAAAACCGCAATCGAAAAGGCGGAAGACCTGCCCGCCGGCGTGCTGGTGGAACATGTGCAGCTCTTTGACGTATTCCGAGGCGGCGCGGTTCCCGCAGGTAAGAAGAGCATGGCCTATTCCTTCGCCTTGCGCGCGGAAGACAGAACGCTGAACGACGAGGATATTACCGCGGCTGTGAAAGCGATACTTGCTTCCTTGGATGCAGCGGGTGGGAAGCTCAGGGAATGAATAGTTTAGTAAGAATTCCCGACGGAACTTCATGAAATGAAAAAGGGCTCCGTGTTCAGTACAAACACGGAGCCTTTTGCATATTCTACTTTTGTTACAAGTTACATGAAGTTGTTAACTTTCGCTTCATAAGGTGTGGAATACTGTGGCAGAGGAAAATCGTCTGGTAGGATAGTCCAATCCTCATCCTTCAGTTTTGAAACCACGGTGAAACCCCATTCCGAGTTTGTGCGTTTGACAAGCATCCTGCAATCGTCGGCGACAATCCCTTTCTTTCTGATTGACGCCCCAGTCATCCATCTGTCGTCAACATCAAAGGAAAGATAAAAGGTATCATCGCCAAGATATTGGTATGCGCTCAAGTAGAAATCCGGACATTCATTATCTGTCGCCCAAATATAATACACACCATCTTTGCAAACCACATACTCGTCTTCAGGGTCTCCGTAATCAGCGCAGGCATCGGGAATTCCCGCACCTAATATATCATTCGCCACTGCTTCAGCCGTTTTCACCGGCAGGAACATACGCAACGCCAATTCTTCCGTATCCAATATTCCATCCGGGGGATAGATAAGTCCTTTTTCAATTTCATACTGTTCCGTTTTGTAGTTATATCGAAACGCTTGCTGGTAATAGAAGCTAAGAGTCCATATAAAGGCCCTTTTCGCCAGCTCCTCCGCCTCGAAATAAGGATTCATATAAGTAACCAGGGAAGCAAGCTCGTTAAGCTTTTCAATTTCTGCGGCATTGAGTTCCTGATGCTTCGGGCCTGCTTTAGTCCTTTGCTCAAGCCACGAGACAGCGCGCGCATTGATAAACTGCTGTTCATTGTAGAATGCTGGCCGGTTGGTCAAATACGTCATACCATCAGGCCGGGAAACATCGGGCAAGGTAATATCCCCGCGCTCATCTTCCAGCTTGGAAACCACAGTAAATCCCCAGGCAGATGAAGAACGCTGTACAAGCAACCTCACTACCGAATGTTTCATCCCCTTATCCCTACCCGGTTCGGGAACGCCTTCATCACGGTCAAAATCTACATAAAACAAGCCGTCCCCAACATACCGGTACCCCGAAACCAGGTAGTCATATGCCCCCACGATCTGTTTGGATATGGTATACGTTCCATTTTGGCAGACAACTTGCCCTCCCCTGAATTCCCCATCCGCCTCAGGTTCCGGAATGCAGACGCCAACCAACTGCTCAACAAACTCGTTCGCCTTATCTGCTGAAATATTAGAGTTCTCCTCGGCTGTTTTACCATCCGACGGATAAGCGCCACGAAAGGGAATCGTATCCCAACCTGGCCGCGAATATAACGGCAGGGTCATGGACATACCATAATAGATTTCGAGCGGTGTAAGAAGCTGTTCTTTCGTCAGTTCCTGTGCATCAAAAAAACAATCCGTAGAGGAAACGATATACGCCACAGCAGACAACGTACTGAGTTCCTCCTCGGTGAGCGTCTCTTTGGGGATGTCCGTGACGTCTGCCATGCTATTCCACCAAAGCCACCAGAGCTCATACAGTTCTTCGTTCTGATAGGGGGAGCCTTCTTCGCTTCTCATTGCCCGTGCAATGAAGGAAAGCGCCTCTGACTTCTCCCCTTTTGCCAATTCTTCTTTGGCGGATTGCACTAGCGTAACCGTGGTTACAACTGGCGCCGCGGGAGTCGCAGAAGGGGTAGGAGTAGTTGTCACAGGCTTGGGATTTGGATCGGGAACAGACATATTGGGCTGTGCAACACATCCTGCTACGGTGCAAGTAAACAAAACGGCACATATGAATGCGCAGAGTTTGTAGCGAAGCTTCATATGGATGCTCCTTCTTTTCTATTGTTGCCATTGCGAGGTACAATTATATTGAAATACTTTTCCAGGAATATGTCAATTCTTGATGACAAAGACAGCAACTATAAGCATCTTCCGTTCTATTCCAATATCCAAGGAACCCTCATAATTAAATACGAGGGTTCCTGAAGCCTAATTATAGTATGCTATTTGCATTTGGAACTGAAGCATACCCATATACTAAAAAGCCATATGAATCTCGTCTATTTTCGCTCCAGAGCGGTTGTATAGCGGGCCCGCCTTCTGAAGGCGTAGAATCCAAAATCCACATTTGTCCGTTCTCGTCTGTGCATAAATAGATACCCACATGATGAATATCCGCCCATCTTCCTTCGTCTTTTAGATTGTTATCCCAGAAAATAAGATCCCCCGGTTTCAAGTCTTTTTTATCTATACCCCATCCTTCAGTAAAGACATATTTTGCAATGTTAGCGGCTACATCATGATCCTCTGGATATTTCAAATTAATTCCAACCTTTTGATATAATTCATATACGAAAGAACTGCAATCAACTTGTCCTTTACCTCGTCCGTATGTATACCTCCCAATATAATTTTCAGCATTCCTAATAATCGAATATCTTTGATCGATTGTTAAAGCGCCATTTTCGGAATCATTAATTGTCGGAAGAAGTTCTTCAAAAAATTTATGCCAATATTGAGGAACCCCATCTTTTTCTGTTCGATCTTTTTGAGAAGACTTGAAAAACTCCCCGATTCCTGTTTCCATAATTTTTCTTAGAATATGCCGTTCCATATCAGGATTTCCAATTGCTTTAAGACCTATCAACATGTTATATGCATTCTGCTTTTCATCTTTTGATAAGTTGGCATAATCCATTCTGCGCATTATGGTATCAAATTCTTTATCAATCACCTCCACCATCCTTCCATTAAATTGTGAAGAGGTAAGTGCTAAATTAGAGGCATTTACCTTTTGTGGGTTACTTATAGACCTACTAGCCGCCAAGTTGGTCGCCTCCGTCGGACCTACATTGTTCAGTTTTGCTGCAAGTGCCTCTCTTGCCCGCCCTTCGCCAGGGAGCACCATATTTTCATAAATTAGTTTTGAGGGTTCAGCGGACATCAAAGAATATGCACCCTGATCCCAGGCTTTCTGCGAAAAGTAAGCGTCAATCCCGTCCAGCATTACACTGAGCAACAGTTCATCCTGCTGTTCTTTGTCCAGCGCATCCACGGTATACTTTGCGCGGCTCTTTAGACTTGGGCCTAGTGTGGAGGAGTTGATCATGTTATGCAACTTTAGCGCGCTGTTACCATCCATTTGTATGTTTGGTTTCGTTATGCCCGGTAAGGTTCGTATCATTTGCTCCAACGATGCATGATCTAATCCTCCAAGATTTTTCGTTTGATTGATCATGTTTGGAGCTTCTTGCCCGTCAAGATACTTTTCGTACGCGGCCTGCGTCTTGGGCCCCCATATCCCATCATCGTTGACCCCCAGCCTGCGTTGCACCAGGCGGACCTTTTCTTCTGAGTCAATACCCATTGGGGTTTGGAAATTGGGTAGTACATAGCTTTTCATAGAACTATCCTCCAAAACAAAAATGAGCCTTCAACAAGCGCAAAACGCTCAATGAAAGCTGAAATGATACTTCCAATATACCATTCTGTTTGGAATAAATCCTCTGATAAATGATTCTGACAATCGTTTTATTTCATCCGTTATTCGTGCTAGAATGCGTTACCCCTTCTCATGCATCATCCCTATGGCAATCCGCCTCAACCGCTCCTGCGTATTGTCCCCCGGATGGCGCGCGCAGTGCAACAAAAGCTTGTGCTTGATCTCGCCCACCTTTTCACCGGGGGGGAGGTTGAGCCATTCCATAATGTCCTTGCCGGTGCAGTTGAGCTCCTTCTCGGAAAACGGCGCGCCATCCAGTTTCATTTTATTGAGTACGCCGCGCCAGCGGGTGGCCTGAAAATATGGGGATAATCCGGAGCCCCGAACATCCGCCTCCCGGATCTCGCACAGCCGCTGCGCGCGCTCATATCCAATTGTGGCAAACTTGGTGCGCAGTGTGGTTTCCCGCGCGCGGCCGTTGAGGTCGTACATATGTTGTTCCACTAAAAAGGCAACCTCATCGATCAACGCGTTGGGATAGCGTAGCCTTTCCATTATTACCCGGGAAATAGGTGCGCCCAACAAGTCGTGGCCCAACATGGGCGTGGTGCCATGAGGCAGAAGTTCCTTGGGGTTTTCTGTATGCCCGCCCGCATCCGGCGGGAGGCCCTTCTCCCGCAAAGCGGCAGGCTTGCCAATATCGTGCAACAGCCCCGCAAGGCGCATCATTAGCGTCGGCGGCGCTTCTGCGCAGGCATGAAAGTTGTGGCGCAATACGTCGTGTGCGTGGTACTGCGGGCGCTGTGCAATATTTTCCCCTTCCAGCAGTTCGGGAATGAGATAAGGTAACGCGCTCATTTCATATAGCATCGTTAATCCGCGCAGCACGGGGGAGGGCTGTCCCTCCGTCAATATTGGATACCTTACATCCGAAAGCAGGATTTTATTGAGTTCATCACGTTTGCGTTCCCAGGCAATGTCCTTTAACCCGCGTACATTCTCGCACGCGGCGTTCCATGTGGTCTCTTCAATGTCAAACCCAAGCTCGCATGCAAAACGCACAAGGCGCAGAACCCGAAGCCCGTCGTCCTGCAAAATGACCGCCGGGTTTTTTGAGGTTGCACGGATAAGACGGCGCTTAATGTCCGCAATACCGCCCGTCGGGTCAATGCGTTCCCCCGTGAGGATATTTGCATACAGCGCGTTGCAGGTAAAGTCCCGCCTGAACGCATCATCCTCAATTGTCTGGCTGAAGCGCACCGCCTCCGGCCTGTGGGTACCGCCTTCGCCGTACACATCCCCCCGGAATGTCGTATGCTCAAAATGATAGTCGCCCGCATGGATCTCCACGGTGCCAAACTGCAGCGCTTTGGGTATGCACTTATACTCGTGCGCTTTACACAGCTGCAGCACGTCTTCCGGCAGCATTTTGGAGCAGATGTCCATATCGCTGGGCGGGAGATCGAGCTGGGCATTCCTGGGCAAACCGCCCACGGCGTATAAAGCTGCGCCCGCTTCAAAAAACAAGCGGGCGAGCTGCGTCAATTCAGTTGGATAGTGCGTATTGGTCATGTTAGCCTCAAGGGTCATTTGAAAAATTGGGTTCTTAGGGCCGTTACGGCCCTAAGCGGGAGTTTGAGGGCAGTGCCCTCAAATTCATCTATTTACTCAGAGTCTTCCCCGTCGAGCAGTTTTCCTTCCATCTGCGTAATGTCAAGTTCCGCCTCGGCGTGTTCGTCTTCGCCGTTCTCTGCCTTGGGCGCGATGGCGATAGAAACCACCCTCGTTCCTCCGTCCGCACGCATAAGCCTTACGCCCTGCGTACCGCGTCCGGCGGTGACGCTGATCTGCTCCACCGGCATGCGGATCACCATGCCGTCGTCGCGGATGAGCAGCAGGTCTTCTTCTCCCGTCACCATGGCGATGCCGCAGAGGTCGCCGGTCTTCTCGGTGATTTGCATGGCGATAATGCCCTTGCCGCCACGCTTCTGGCCGCGGTAGGCGTCCTCCGGCGTGCGCTTGCCCATGCCGTTCTCGGTTACGGTCAGCACGTCGGCCTCCGCCACTACGCGGACCATGGCCACCACCTTGTCGTCCTCGTCAAGCGATATGGATTTAACGCCGGTAGCGCCTCTGCCCATTGCGCGCACATCGTTTTCATCAAAACGGATGCACTTACCCTTGCTGGTGGCGAGCATAAACTCATCGTTGCCGCCGGAAAGCTCAACGGCGATCAGTTCGTCACCCTCACGCAGGTTCTGGGCGATCAGTCCGCCCTTGCGGATATTGTCGAAATCAGAAAGCGGCGTTTTCTTGATTACGCCCAATCTTGTCGCCATCACCAGGTATTCGCTCTCGTCGTCCTTGGTGACTGGGAACATTGCGGTTATGCGCTCGCCGCCCGAAAGCTGCAGGAGGTTTACGATTGCCGTACCCTTTGCGGCGCGTCCCGCTTCGGGGATGACATAGCACTTAATCTTAAATGCGCGCCCGAAGTTCGTAAAGAACAGGATATGCGCGTGCGTGGAGGTCACAAACAGATGCTCCACAAAGTCCTCCTCGCGCGTGCCCTGGCCCATTACGCCGCGCCCGCCGCGGTTCTGTGCGCGGTAAGTATCTGAGGATAGGCGTTTGATGTAGCCGAACCTTGTCAGTGTGACGCACATCTCCTCTTCCTGGATGATGTCGTCCATATCGATATCCTCTATGATATCCGTGATTTCCGTGCGCCGTGCGTCACCGTACTTGCGCTTGACTTCCAGCGCCTCGTCACGAATGATGGAGAGAAGAAGCTTCTCATCGGCCAGTATGCTCATCAGGTACGCTACGGTCTTCGTCAGTTCGTCAAACTCGGCCAATATCTTTTCCCGCTCCAGGCCTGTCAAACGCTGCAGGCGCATGTCGAGGATAGCCTGAGCCTGCTTTTCGCTGAAATCGAACCGCGCCATCAGGCGGGCCTTCGCCTCAGGGCCGTTGGGCGAGGATTTGATAAGATCTACAATTTCGTCGATGTTATCGAGCGCCTTAATAAGGCCCTCCAACAGGTGCAGGCGTTCCTGCGCACGCTCCAGGTCATACTGGGTGCGGCGGGTGACGACCTGTTTCTGGTGCGCAAGATAATGCACCAGCATTTCCCGCAGTGTCAAAACCTTAGGCTCGCCATCCACCAGCGCAATTGTAATCACGCCAAACGTATCCTGCATGGCCGTGTGCTTATAGAGCTGGTTGAGGATGACGTTTGCGTTTACGTCCCTTTTGAGATCGATAACAATCCGCATGCCCGTACGGTCGGTCTCGTCTCGAAGGTCCGAGATGCCCTCTATCTTCTTATCGTGTATCAGCTCCGCAATGCGCTCCACCAGCCGCGCCTTGTTCACCTGGTAGGGGATTTCCGTCACGATGATGCGGCTCTTGTTCTGCGGAAGCTGCTCAATCTCCGCCTTTGCGCGCACCACAATGCGCCCGCGCCCCGTATGGTACGCGGAGGCGATACCGGAACGGCCCATGATCACGCCGCCAGTCGGGAAATCCGGGCCGGGGATATGCTCCATCAGTTCGTCTACCGTAGCGTCCGGGTTGTCAATCAGGTAGCACAGCGCGTCAATCGTTTCGTTCAGGTTGTGCGGCGGGATATTTGTCGCCATGCCCACCGCGATACCGCCCGAGCCGTTCACCAGCAAGTTCGGGTAACGGGAAGGGAGCACGCTGGGCTGCAAAAGTGTTTCATCAAAGTTCGGTACGAAATCGACGGTGTTCTTTTCAATATCCGCCATCATTTCCGTAGCAAGCTTAGAAAAACGCGCTTCCGTATAACGCATGGCCGCAGCCGAGTCGCCGTCTACCGAGCCAAAGTTTCCGTGGCCCTCCACCAGCGGATAGCGGGTGTTAAAATCCTGCGCAAGGCGCACCATCGCGTCGTATACGGAGCTATCTCCGTGCGGGTGGTATTTGCCCAGCACGTCGCCCACGATGCGCGCGGATTTACGAAACGGCTTGTCAGGCTGCAAACCCAGCTCGTCCATGGAATACAAAATGCGGCGGTGCACGGGTTTCAAGCCGTCCCGCACGTCCGGCAGGGCGCGGTTAATGATGACCGCCATCGCGTAGGAAATGAAGGAGTGCTTCATTTCATGCTCAATGGGCAATGGCTGTATGCGGAGGATATCGCTCATAAATTTATACGTACCTTTCAAGTGTTTTTAGGGTACGTTGGGGGCTTTGCCCCCAAACCCCTACCAAAGGGACGTCGTCCCTTTGGAATCCCCATATAGGGTAGCTATGCGCTGGTTTTCTTTTGTTCCTTTTCTTTTGCAAAAGAAAAGGAACGTACTCTTTTATATATCCAGATCTGTTACGAGTTTCGAGTTCGCCTCAATAAACTCGCGCCGGGGCTCGACCTTATCGCCCATCAGTATGGTGAAAATTTCATCGTCCACCAGTATGTCGTCGTCAAGATGCACCTGCTTCATGATGCGGCGGTCCGGGTCCATGGTCGTATCCCAAAGCTGATCCGGGTTCATTTCGCCCAAGCCTTTGTAGCGCTGGATATTGGGCTTGGGGTCTCGTCCGATCTCAGTGAGGATCGCGTCCAGCTCCTCATCGGAATACGCGTAACGCTCAATCTTACCGCGGCTGATCTTATACAGCGGCGGCTGGGCCACGTAGACGTACCCCTGCTCAATAAGCGGGCGCATATGGCGGTAGAAGAAGGTCAAAAGCAGGGTTCTAATATGGCTTCCATCCACGTCAGCGTCGGTCATGCAGACAATCTTGTGGTACCGAAGCTTGCTGACGTCAAAATCCGTATCCAGCCCCGCGCCGAACGCGGTGATCATGGCTTTGATTTCCGCATTGGCCAATATCTTATCCAGCCTCGTCTTTTCCACGTTGAGGATTTTTCCGCGCAGCGGCAAAATAGCCTGGAACTGCGGGTTTCTTCCCTGCTTGGCAGAACCGCCTGCAGAATCGCCCTCAACAATAAACAGCTCGCATTTAGAAGGGTCCTTTTCGCGGCAGTCGGCCAGCTTGCCGGGCAGCGCGGTGCTGTCAAGCGCCGTCTTCCTGCGGGTCAGCTCGCGGGCTTTGCGGGCTGCGTCCCGCGCGCGGAATGCCGTGATGCATTTGTCTATTAACATTCGACCGATGGCGGGGTTCTCTTCCAAATACGTGGCAAGCCCGTTTGCAACCGCGCCGTCCACCAGCGGGCGGATATCGGCGTTGCCTAGCTTGGTCTTGGTCTGCCCTTCAAACTGCGGCTCCATCAGCTTAACACTGACGATGGCGGTCAAGCCCTCGCGGATGTCCTCGCCGGAAAGCGCGGGGTCAGCGGGCTTAAGAAGATTGTACTTGCGCGCGTAGTCGTTCATGACCCTGGTAAGCGCGCTTTTAAAGCCCACTAGGTGCGCGCCGCCCTCGATAGTGGAGATGTTGTTGGCGAACGTGAATATCGTCTCGTTGTAGCCGTCGTTGTACTGTAGCGCAACTTCCACGCTTGCGGTCTCCGTAGCGCCCTCTTCCCGCGAGGCTGAAATATATATGGGCTCGGGATGCAAGACCTCTTTGTTTTTGTTCAGGTGTTGCACAAAGGAAATAATGCCACCTTCGTAACAGAAGGTTTTCTGCATGGCCTGGCCTTCGCGCTGGTCTTCCACGCAAATCTCAATTCCTGCGTTGAGGAATGCAAGCTCCCGCAGGCGGGTGACCAACGTTTCAAAGTGGAAGTTCACTTCATCGAATATCTCTGCGTCCGGCAAAAACCAAATGGTGGTCCCGTGCTCTTCCACAGGGCAGGTGCCAATTAGCTCTACCTCTGTCGTGGGAATTCCGCGCGCGTAGGTTTGCTGGAATATTTCCCCTTCGCGGCATACGGTGGCAACCAGCTTTTCAGAAAGCGCGTTTACGCAGCTTAAGCCCACGCCATGCAGGCCGCCGGATACCTTATATCCCCCGCCGCCGAACTTACCGCCTGCATGCAGTATGGTAAGCGCTACCTCCAGTGCGTTTTTGCCGGTTTTTTCATGGTAGCCCACTGGAATGCCGCGCCCATCGTCTTGGACGGTAACGGAATTGTCCGCGTGGATGGTGATGGAAATATGCTTGCAAAAGCCGGCCAATGCTTCGTCGATGGAGTTATCCACAATTTCGGTTATAAGGTGGTGCAAGCCTCGGGTGTCCGTAGAGCCGATGTACATACCGGGCCTACGGCGCACGGCCTCCAAGCCCTCGAGCACCTGAATTTGAGAGGCGTCGTAGGAGGCTCCGTTTTGCCCGTTTTGAAGTATCGCGTTTTGTTCCATGAAGTATCTATCCTTTCGTGCGCCCACCGCCGGGCGCTTGGTAAAAAATTGGCTGTATCAAATTGCGGTCGTCCGCACCGGGTCGGAATCAGGCATTTAAAAGCTCGTTCAGCCCATCGCTCATAAAGCGTTTTTGCAGTGTGGAGGGGCTGATGGCGGAAGCGATCACGCGCACGGCATCGCTTTCCTCCTCCTGTACCAGCAAGTACGCGCGCTCCCCTTCCAGGCAGGGGGTAAAGCGCTTCTGCTCCTTTGCAAGGCGGATAAATTGCGCCGTCTCAGGCGAGGCGAGCGCGCTCTTTTTATCCAATATGGCGATCACGTTCCTGGACGGAACGCATACTTCCCAGCCGATGTGTACGATCATATATGGTCTCCTTTGCGTTACCGTTCCATATGGCAAAGCGGGATTTTTTCAGCGGGTTAAGTATTCCCCATATCCGCGTTTGTAACGGTCCCATTCGCAACATGGTATACCGTCATATCGGGCATGCCCGCATGCGCAAGCCCGGCCAGCTGCGTGCAGGTCAAAAACGTCTGAGATCCCCGCATGGCCAGGGCCAGCATCTTTTGCCGCGCGCCGTCAAGCTCTGATAATACGTCGTCAAGCAGCAGTACGGGCGGCTCTCCACCCAGTTCCTTCATCAGTGCAAGCTCGGAAAGCTTTAATGCGAGCGCAGCGGTGCGCTGCTGCCCCTGCGAGCCGTAGGCACGCACGTCCACGCCGTTTAGCTCCATTCGGATATCATCCCTATGCGGGCCCTGCTGCGTGGAACCCGTGCGCATATCGCGCTCCAGGGTGGCAGATAGCCCCTGCTGCATCCGCTCTGCCGTCTGCTGCACGCTCCCCGGGTCAAACGCGGGTTCATACGCAACATGCAACCGTTCCCCGCCAGAAAGTTCGCGGTGGAGTTCCTCCGCAAGCGCCGCAAGCTTTTCCATAAACGTGGCCCGGGCGTGTATCAGCCCCGCCCCCAGTATACTTAGCTGCTCATCCCAGGGCGTGAGCAGCGTTGGGGTAACGGACGGGTTCTTTAAAAGCGCGTTTCGCTGCTTCAATGCAAGGTTGTATTGCTGCAGGCGGTAGTAGTAGGCAGGCTGGAGCTGCGAAAGCTCCATATCCATAAAGCGCCGTCGCTCCGCGGGGCCCTGCTTGATCAGGCGCAGGTCCTCCGGCGAAAACATTACCACGTGCAGCGTGCCCAACAGTTCACCTGAACGGGAAAGCGGCATGTCGTCCACTTTGATTTCCCGCCGTCCTTCTTTAAATAGGCGGCAATCTATTTTGTGGGTGCCGGTGCGCTTGGTAAGTTCCAGGCCCACATAGGCGCTCTCGCTTTCGTAACGGATCAGCTCCGAATCGTGCCGTGTGCGGTGGCTCCGGCCCAGGGCGCATAAAAACAACGCCTCGAGCACGTTGGTTTTGCCTGCGGCGTTGTCGCCAATCAGCACGCACAACCCCTGCGCGGGCTTCCATACCAGGCGCTCGTAGCTGCGGTATTGGTGCAGGCGGGCAAGCGTAATCTGCATGGGCCATCCTTTATATCAGGCGTTCCCCCGCGCGAACCTCTGCACACAAAAAAAGCCCGCCGGGTCTATGGAAACAGTATACCACAAAAAGCGCGCCTTGTATATATATTTAAGAAGAAAGGCAGTTTAGAACTGCGGGGAAGCGCATGAAAAAAAGGCGAAAAGACTGGCCTTTTCGCCTCAAACCTGTTGAAAAAAGGTGGTGCGCTGGAGGACCACCTCCAAACCTCCGTTTAGGGCCATAACGGCTCTAAACCCATTTGCTTTTACGCCAACATGGCGGGCGCGTAATTACGGATGTAGTGGAGCAGGGCGTCGGTCAGTTTGGCGTGGCCCGTTTCGTTGGGATGCATGCCGTCCTCGCAGATATAGGAGCGGTAGTCCTCATCCTTGAGCATGGAGGCGCGCAGCAGCATCAGCGGGGTTTCGGTGAGCTGCGCTACGCGCTCCACCGCCATGCTGTAGCGTTCGTGCCACCAGTAGATACGGCCAACGTCGCCCAGAAATTTTAAGAGTTGCTTGGAGCGTTCGGGCTCCCGGTGGGATATGAAATTGAAGTATTTTTGCGCATCAATGGGCGGGAGGTTGCACAATATGGGCTGCGCGCCCACCTCCTTTACGGCGTCTACCATTTGAAGCAGGTTATTTTCGTACTCCGGGAGCGGCGTGTTGGGGGTGTGGGGGGCCAGCGGATCTTTGGCTACGGCGTCCCAATCAAAGGCACAGTCGTTGCCGCCGACTTCAAGAAGCACAATGGAAGGTGGTTCTTTCTTGCGCTTGAGGGTTTCCAGCAGCGCGCTCAAAAGCTCGCCGCTTTTGTAACCATAGCGGGAGATGTTTTCCACCGCGGGCTTAATGAGCCGCGCCACCTGCGCACAGAAAGCGGTGGGCAGCAGCGCGTGCCGCCTGCGGGATTCATCATAATATACGCCCTTAAAAATAGAATCCCCCGCAACCAGTATGCCGCCATCGCAGTTGATTTGATTTTCCGTATTCATGCCTATTCCTCCGTCA
>JAEYSE010000033.1 GCA_023435025.1 Bacillota bacterium | reverse complement strand
ACCATTTACTCTAATTTTATCAATTCGTTTTTAGTATTTTTCCCATAATTCTCATTAAAAGTATAATGAATTATTCTTTTCAACATTCGCTAAATATCTAGGTCTCACCGTTTCCCTCATGCTGCCGTATTTTGAAGAAGTTTCGCTGATTGAGCAGTCCCGGAACGGCGCATGGAATACATATCTTGACACGGAATTCAAAGCATCGTGTTCGGATGACAAACTACTGCCAAGGAGGTGAGGAACACGTATGCCCACCAAACCGTGTTCATCAGCTTGGCTACGTAAGAAAAGACTCAGCGATAAACCTACGAGAAACTTCGTGGTTTTCTCGACGGGGCATCGAGACAAATCGAAAAAACGATTGAAGGTCAGTCCTGTACTCTTAAATAGTATGATGACTTCGGCCTTTAATGGTGATAAGATAATTCAACTATTGTTGAATTAAAGGGCTGGCTGGCAGCATAGAAGCACTCGTTCTGTTGGAGTATTAATATTGTCCTTCCCCACCCTCCCATTATGTTTACCTGCGGTTCATCGAGAACAGGATTTTATAAGGCCGTTTTAACCGCCAATTATTTTGTATTATTTGAGGTTGTGCTATGAATTTTGAAACAGACCGCTGTATCATCCGACCTTTCAATGCAGAGGATATTGACGCTTTCATGTCATATAGAAACGATATGGGTTGGATGAAATATCAAGGATTTAAAGGCCTATCAAAGCAAGAATATATGAAGGCGCTGCTCTATGAACACTCGTTAAGCAATGGAGTTCAGCTTGCTATTATCAGCAAGCGGACGAATACTTTGATTGGAGACCTTTATCTAAAGCAAGAAGGAGATACATGCTGGATAGGCTATACGATCACTCCGCTAAAAGCTCGTCGTGGATATGCTTATGAAGCGGTTTCAGCCGCAATATGCTTTCTGACTACTCAAGGGATCAATCGTGTAAAAGCCAGTGTCGCAATTGGCAATGACGCTTCTGTAATGCTTTTAGAAAAGTTGAAATTTACCTTCCTTGGTATAGAAGCTGATGAGCAAATATTTTACTTAAATGTGTGATTTAGTTTAGCATTACAAGAAGACTGGTTAGCCAAACTTCCGATTATGTTTACATCACTGGCGATGGTTTACTCAATATGCGTTAGAATACGGTCAGATTATTTATAATTCGTGAGGAAACAATGAAAAAGTATTTAAATGAAATAAGGCAGCCTGCTATTGTGTCAACAACCAAAAAAGTCGTCTATTCCGTTACAATACTGCTTGCTGGAATTGCACTTGGTATCATTTCAAAAACATTAGATGAAACTCCAAGCAATTTATTGCCAGCCTTTCTCGAGGCACTTGATTTGAGGAATTTCTTTTCTCGTATGGGAGGGTGGCTTTTCTGTGGTCTCTGCATCTCAATTTTCAGTGCCAGCACATTGCGAGCAGCTTTGAATTCGCTTTTATTTTTTACCGGCATGGTAGGGAGCTACTATGTGTATACCATTGTTTTTGCGGGATTTTATCCGAAGTCATACATGATGATTTGGATTGCGATGACCATACTTTCACCATTTATTAGCGCAATATGTTGGTATGCGAAAGGGACGCATATCGTATCCCTTTGTATTTCGGCAATTCTTCTAATGTTCATGGCACGACAGGCGTTTGATTTTGGATTTTGGTATTTTGACATCCGTCATGTTTTAGAACTACTCTTGTGGGGAGCAACAATTGGAGTATTATACAAAAATCCAAAGCAAATTATTGTTGTCACAGGTGGAGGAATGCTGCTGTTCATTTTGGCATCACCATTAAACCTGTTCTTTGGGATGTTATAAAGGACAACCGATAATATGAGCATAGTTGTTCTTCTCCGAACTTCGATTATGTTTATTCTCAGCGTAGCTAGGGCTAGGAATTTCGACGAAAAACAGACCTCCCTGATATCTAGAATTATCGCTTAAAGCCTTAAACCCATGTTGTTTCGAGGCTTATTACATATGGAAATAGCTTTAATTGATAAATTACTAAGCTGGTCTGGATGAGCAGGATTTGAACTTATCAACAACGCAGTTAACTGGACTGTAACTGTATTTTAAAAAGGATCTTCCGGTGAGACAAGGAGCCCGGGATTTTGAGTTTTTCTACACCTTTTAGTGGATCAGCATCCCATTTCAATATGGTATCATCAACACAAATATTTGAGGTATTCTTTTTTGTTCGCGCCCCATAAAAAACAACCTCTCCCGTGATTGCAGAGGAGAGATTGCTTCAAAAAAATTACTTCGTTATCAATTATTCTATTAGTTATTAATTGTTCTGTTACGTTATTAATTATCTTACAACAAATCTTTGCTTGACATCAATACCACGCTCTCAACGTGCGCGGTCTGGGGAAACAGGTCGAACGGCTGTACAACTTCCACTTTGTAGCCGCCCTCGGACAGTATCTTGCAATCCCGCGCCAATGTGGCCGGGTTGCAGGAAACATAAACAACACGCTGTACGCCGCTTTCGATGACCGCCCGCAAAAATGCCTCCTCCGCGCCCTTTCTCGGTGGGTCGAGCACCAGAGCATCCACCTTGAAGCCGTCTGCGAGGAGCTTTGGCAGCGCTTCCTCCGCCGGAGCGCACAGAAAACTGGCGTTTTTGATGCCGTTTTGCTCTGCGTTGCGTTTTGCGTCTTCCACGGCCTCGGGCACGTTTTCAATGCCGATGACCTCTTTTGCATGATTTGCAAGAAGCAGCGTGATCGTGCCGATGCCGCAGTAGGCGTCCACCACACGTTCGGTTCCGGTAAGTGCAAGAAGCTCAAGCACCATTTGATACAGCTTCTCCGTTTGCACCGGGTTCACCTGCAAGAATGAGGCGGGGCTGATGGAAAACGAAAGACCGCCGAGCGTTTCCGTAATATACGGCTCCCCCCACAGCAGGCGATAGTCCGGGCCCAGTATGACGTTTGTCTGCCCTTTTTGAATATTGAGATAAACGCTTTTCAACCCCTCCACGCGGCCGCGCAGGGTATCGATTAGCGCCTGTTTTTCCGGAATGGAGGTGGAAGTGGCAACGAGTACTGCCATCACTTCCCCGTTGACCGTAGTGCGCGTCACCACATGGCGGATAAGTCCGCGACCAGTCTGCTCATTGTAAGCTGCAACGCCATGCGTATTTGCCCAGTCCCGCACGGCGAGCATGGCTATAAGGCCCGATTCTTTTTGAATGAGGCAGTCTTCTGTGGGAATCAGCCTGTGGCTGCGCGGCGCAAAGAAGCCCGCCTGTACGCGCCCGTCGATTTCTGCTAGCGGGAAGCTGCCCTTGTTGCGGTACTGCCAAGGCTCGTCCATGCCGACAACCGGCGGGACTGCAATATCCTTCAGGCCACCTAGGCGGGTAAGCGCGTCCTCCACCACCTTGCGTTTATAAGCAAGCTGGGCGGAATAGTCCAAGTGCTGCAGCGTACATCCGCCGCATTTTTCAAATATGGCGCAGGGCGGCGTTACACGCTCTTGTGCTGGAGCCAGCACCTCGGTGAGCTTTGCAACGCCGTAGCCGGTAGTGACCTTGATAACATGCGCCTGTACACGTTCACTCGGCAGCGAGCCGGGTACGAACACCGCGTATCCGTCTACCCGGCCTATTCCTTCCCCTTCCGCGCCCAACGCGTCAATTTCCAGTATAATATCGTCGTTGCGCGCGACGGGCGGACGTTTTTGCTGCATAAATGCTCCTTGGTTACTTAAAATTTGGTCAGCAGATCATTCATCTCATAGAGTTCGGAGTCAAAGCGATCCGCCTTTTCCACCGCTTCCTGAAGAGAAACCTCTATGATTTTGTTGTCCCGAATGCCTACGGCAAGGCCGCTCCGACCCTCGCTCAACAGGTCCACAGCGCGTACGCCCAAGCGGGTGGCCAATATCCGGTCAAACGCGGAAGGGTCTCCGCCGCGCTGAATGTAGCTCAATACCACAGCCTTAATTTCCACATCCGAATGCTCCCGCACGTAGTTCGCAAAATCCTCTGCGTGGCCCGCGCCTTCCGATATGATGACCATGCTGGTGAGCCTGCCGCGAAGCTTGTTGTCCATCAGCCTTCTTGTGGCGTCCTCCCAGGAGTATTCCCGCTCGGGTAAAAGCGTAATATCCGCGGGTCCTGCAATTCCAGCCCACAGGGCGATATCCCCGCAGTTCCGGCCCATGACCTCCACCACGCCCACGCGGTCATGCGCGCGCATGGTATCCCGGATTTTGCTGATTTCGTGGATGACGTTATTCACCGCAGTATCAAAGCCTATGGTATAGTCCGTATACCCCATATCGTTGTCGATTGTGCCGGGAAGCCCAACTGTGGCGATGCCCGCGTTACTCAGCGCAAGCGCGCCTTTGTAGCTGCCGTCCCCACCGATGACGACCACGCCGTCTATGCTGTACGCTCTTAATACCTTAATGGCCTGCGCCTGGCCTTCCGGCGTTCTGAACTGCTCGCTGCGGGCCGTTCGCAATATGGTGCCGCCCTTTTCGAGGATGTTATGGACGTCGTCATACTGGAGCTGCTGGAGCCTTCCCTCCATCAGCCCCTGGTAGCCGTGGTAAATCCCCATAACGGTCATTCCCTTGTCCAACCCCGCCTTTAGTACGGCGCGGATTGCCGCATTCATGCCCGGGGTATCTCCCCCGCTGGTCAAAACGCCGATCCGTTTCATATGCATATCCCTCTCCATCAAGCATTTTATATTTTGGAATAAAGCCGTTCCCTTGCCCGGTCGCTCTCCCGACCTTTTACGGCGATTTTCACATTTTGTGCGCCGATCAGACCTCGTATGTCTGCAAGAAATCTTTCCGTTAAGTTGACGGCGTACTCCCTGGGCAGGCGCTTGCCGCAGTTGCCCGCCTCGCACAGCACCACCGGCACATTGCCGGGGTAGCGGGCCAAAATCTCAACGGTCTGCGTGTAAAGCTCTTTTGTGAGTTGCTCATACCGCAAATACAGCGTGGGCACGACTTCCTCAAGGGGAACCATCTCATCCACCAGTATGCTGTTCTTCTGGTTTTCGCGCATATTCAGCTTGCCTGTGACCATAACGGCGCGGGCAGGGTAAAATACGTTTGCCACCTGCGTCAATGTACGGGGGAACAAAACCAACTCCACCGTACCCGTAATACCCTCAAGCACCGCGTATCCCATCAAGCTGTTGCCCGCGCGGGTGGGCTTGCGCTCCACCTGGGACAATAACCCGCCGGTGCGCACACGGTCGTTATCCCGCGGCCTTTGGGTTCCGTCCGCCTCCTGCAAATCCAGCACGCTATATTCCATGGCGGCTAATACGCCCGCGTAATCATCGAGAGGATGGCCGCTGATGTATACCCCGATCGCCTCGCGCTCTTTATCCAGTATGGTCTGGTGCGAGAACTCCGGAATATCTGGCAATTGTATGGAGACGCTTTGGAAAGCAGGGGTCCCGCCGCCCAGATCGAACAGTGATATCTGCCCCTGGTCACGCATCTTCTTCGCCTGCGCGGCGCTGTCTAAAGCCCGTTCGTAAACGCTGATCAGCTGCGCACGCTTTACATTCATACCTTCAAAGCCGCCCGCGTATATAAGTCCTTCCAAAGCGCGCTTGTTCAAACCCTCCGACCGGTCCACAAAATCAAAGAAATCCCTGAACAGCCCGCCGCGCTCCCTTTCACGTACCATCTGCTGCATGGCGCTCTCGCCTACGTTTCGAACCGCACAAAGCCCGAAGCGGATGGCCCCATCCTCAACGGAAAAGCGTGCGCGGCTCTTGTTGACGTCCGGCGGAAGGACCTTAATGCCCATTCTGCGGGCGCTGTAGACGTATTTTGCAACATCATCGGCGCTTCCAAGGTAGCTGTTTAAAAGCGCCGCCATAAATTCCGCCTTGTAATAGAGCTTTAAATACGCCGTACGGTAAGCGACCACCGCATAGCACGCCGCGTGCGACTTATTGAAGGCGTAGGAGGCAAAATCCATCATTTCGTCAAACAGCTTGTTGGCCGCCTCGGCAGGCACGCCGTTTTTGACCGCGCCTAAAACGCCTTCCTCTTCGTTACCGTATATAAAGTTTGCGCGCTCCTTCGCCATGACGTCGTGCTTCTTCTTACTCATGGCGCGGCGCACAAGATCGCTTCTGCCCAAGGAATAGCCGCCCAGATCCCGCACGATCTGCATGACCTGCTCCTGGTACACCATACATCCGTAGGTGTTCTGCAAGATCGGCCGAAGCTTTTCCGTACTATAGGTGACAGGCACGGTGCCGTGCTTTGCGCCCACATAGCGCGGGATCTGCGCCATGGGGCCGGGGCGGAACAGCGAGATTCCTGCGATAATATCCTCAAAACTGTCGGGCTTTAACTGCATTAAAAATTGGCGCATGCCCGCGCTTTCCAACTGGAACACGCCATCCGTATCGCCGCTTGCTATCATTTGGTAGACCTTTGGGTCGTCGTACGCCATGCCGTCAAGCTCCGGCGCATCCTTGCCGCTTTGGCGGATAAAGTCCAACGTATCGCGTATGACGGTAAGCGTCCGCAAGCCCAGGAAGTCCATTTTCAACAGGCCCAGTTCCTCAAGCGTACCCATGGGGAACTGGGTGGTGACAGATTCATCGTTCTTCTGGAGCGGGACCACTTCCATGACCGGATTTTTTGAAATAACAACGCCCGCCGCATGCGTGGAGGCGTGGCGGGGCTGGCCTTCCAGCCTGCGGGAAAGGTCAATAAGGTTTTTGACCTCCGGCTCATTGTCGTATGCCGCCCGAAGCTCCGGGGACATGGTAAGGGCACGGTCAAGCGTCATATTGAGTTCGTAGGGCACCATTTTGGCGACCTTATCGACGTCCCCATACGGCATATGGAGCGCACGTCCCACGTCCCGCACGGCAGCTCTAGCGGCCATGGTGCCGAACGTAATAATTTGGGCCACATGGTCCGCGCCGTACTTGCCCACCACATAGTCTATGACCTCCTGCCGCCGCTCGTAGCAAAAATCCACGTCGAAATCCGGCATGGAGATGCGCTCCGGATTCAAGAAACGTTCGAACAGCAGGCCGTATTTTATGGGGTCCACGTCCGTGATATTGAGGCAGTACGCGGCAAGACTGCCCGCGCCGCTGCCACGGCCGGGACCCACGATAATGCCGTTGCGCTTGGCGAAGTCTATAAAATCCCAGACGATCAGGAAGTAATCCACAAAGCCCATACGCTCAATGACGCCAAGCTCGTACTCGAGACGCTCTCGTTCCATTGCGCCCGCGTTGGGCATTTTTTTCTTTAAGCCCTCGTCACATAGCTTTCTTAAAAACGCGGTGTTATCCAAGCCGTCTGGGGCCACAAACCCCGGCAGGTGCTTTTCCCCGAACGCGATGGAAAGCTCGCATTTATCGGCAATTTCCTGCGTGGTGGGAAACGCCTCGGGGTACTGCCCTAATACGGCGCGCATTTCCTGCTCACTCTTTAAATAAAACTCGTCCGCGTGCATGCGCATGCGGTTGGTTTCATCCACAAACGTATTGGTCTGCACGCACAGAAGCACGTCCTGCACCTGCGCGTCCTCTTTATTCACATAATGGACGTCGTTGGTAGCCACAAGCTTCACGCCGATCTCTCCGGCTAGCTTCACTAAGCCAGGCAAGACCTGTTTTTGCTCGGGTATGCCGTGGTCCTGTATTTCAATATAAAAATCCTCGCCGAACATGCCTTTTAGCCGCTCAGCCAGTTCCTTTGCGCCATTGTAATTGCTCTGCAAAAGCCGCTGCGGAATATCTCCCGCAAGGCAGGCCGATAGGCAAATAAGCCCTTCAGAATACCGGGACAGCAGATCATAATCGATACGTGGCTTGTAGTAAAACCCGTTCAAAAACGCTTCGGAAGAAAGGCGCATCAAATTTTTATAGCCTGTCTGGTTTTTACAAAGCAATATCAGGTGGGCATATTCCCTGTCTTTGGGGCCTTCCCTGTCCATCATGGAACGCGGGGAGACATACGCCTCCATGCCGATAATAGGCTTGATGTTTTCCTTTTTACAGGCCTTGTAAAAATCGACTACGCCATACATCACGCCGTGGTCCGTGATGGCAAGCGCCTCCATGCCGTGTTTTTTGGCGCATGCAACAAGCTCCCCGATGCGCGCCGCGCCATCGAGGAGGCTGTATTGGGTATGCACATGCAGATGGGTAAAGGCCACGTTTTACCTTCTAGACCGCCTTTTTAAGCCCTACGGGCTTTTGACGGGTTTTCGTAAGTGAAAAGCGCGTTGTACGCGCTTTTTCGCTGAACAATACGGGGGCGGCACCCCCTTGCAAGGGGCGGTAGTTGGAGGATTAGCCTCTGCGGGTGAGTTCCACCATGGCGCTCATGGCGACGTCTTCGTCCGGCCCGTTGACAAACAGATGGATGGTGTCCCCTTGCCCTACGCCAAGGGATAATACACCCATAATGGACTTTGCGTTGACCTTTTTGTTGCCCTTCTCAATGAGCATCTGGGAGGTAAAGCCGCTTGCAATCTGTACAAACTGGGCCGCAGGGCGCGCGCGCAACCCCTCGGAATTCTGGATGGTCAGCACCTTATGTATCATCACGACGCCTCCTTTTGATCTATCAATACCCGCTTTATAGGGCAATTAACTCAAGCGTTCGGCAATCTGCAGCAGCCTTTGCAGGCGGTGGTTCATGCCGGATTTTCCAATGCCTGCAAGGTCCGCAAGCTCCTGCAGGCTCGCATCCGGGTGGTGTAGGCGCAATTCCGCCGTCTCGCGCAACGCAGGCGTGAGACGCTTGTGGCTTTTGTGCCGCAAAATGCGCTCTATGGCTTCAAGCTGTTCCCCCGCCGCGTATACGGTCTTGCCGATATTGGCGGTCTCGCAATTGCTCATGCGGTTGATATAGTTTCGCAGTTCCTTTTCCGCACGCGTGTCCTCAAAGGAAAGCGTCGCGGTGGAAGCGCCGAGTAAAGCAAGAAACGAGGCGATGCGATCGCCCTCTTTTAAGTATACCACAGTTCGTTCCTTGCGGCGAACCGTTTTTGCCTCCAGCCCCAGGCCTCCCGTCAGGCCGCAAAGCGCTTGGGCAAGCTCCTCGCTGCGGCAGACGATTTCCAAGTGGTAGGCGCGCTTCGGGTCAGAACAGGAGCCCGCGCCCATGAATACGCCGCGTAAAAACGCCTTCTTGAGGTCGTCCGTTTTCAGACTCGCGTGCGGAATTTTCTGCGGGAGTTCCACGCCAGCATCCGTCCTTTTGAAAAGCCCGGCGTCGGTCAGCAGCGCCTCACAGTTATCGCCGTTCAGCGTCACAACGGTGAGCGTCAGGCGACGTTCCGTATCCCGCAAAGAAAGCGTCGCGTCCAGGTCATACAACGAGGTCGCCAAGGTCGCGATATGCCGACCAACCTCATGGGTTTCCGTTACATACTCGATACCAAGCGTCCGGCCCAGCTTTAACGTGCCCGCCGCATGGGTCAGCCCGTAAAGCTGTGCACGCTTTAATGCCCCCGACCGAAGACGGATATGCGCAAGTTCCTGCTTCACGCCCCTGGAAAAGGACATGGACTACACTCCCCCATCGTTGTTTTCATATAACACGCGGCGGCGAAGCTGGCCGCACGCGCCCTCGATATCCGTGCCCATTTCCCGCCGCACGGTGGCGGAAACATGCCGCTCATTGAGCCAGGCGGCAAACAGCATTGCCTGCTTGCGCGTTGCCCCTTTTAATTCCCGCTCGGGTACCGGGTTGAGCGGGATGAGGTTGACATGGCAGTTGATGCCTTTGAGCCGATTGGCAAGCGCCATGGCGTCCTCTTTAGAGGCATTCACGCCGTCGATCAGTGCGTATTCGAATATGACGCGCCTGCCGGTCTCTTCCGCGTACGCCTTCGCAGCGGCTAGTACCTCGCCGATCGGGTACGCGCGGTTGATGGGCATGATGCCACTTCTCTGTTCGTCCGAATGCGCGTGCAGGGACACGCACAGTGTCACATGCGGCGCTTCGGAAATCAGACGCTTCATGTTGGGAACAAGCCCGCAAGTGGAAAGCGAAATATTCCGTGCGCTGATCCCCAGACCGTCCGGCGATACGGCGCGCTTTAGGAACGCGACGACGATATCATAATTATCGAGCGGTTCGCCGCTGCCCATGAGCACAATGTTGGTAACGGCGCGGCCGCTTTGGGTTTTCGGTTCGTCCCGCTCTATGGCGGTGACCTGGGAGAGCATCTCCCCCGCCGTCAGATCCCGCACGCGCCCGTCCAATGTGGAGGCGCAGAACGCGCAGTTCATACGGCAGCCGACCTGGGTAGAAAGGCACAGCGTGTTGCCGTGGTGGTAGCGCATCAGTACGCCCTCCACCAGGTTTCCGTCTTCAAGAGCGAACAGGTATTTGACCGTACCATCCTGATTGGAGGCGTATTTTGCGTGGATGGACGCGCCGCCAAAGGGAATGCGGCCAAGTTCCTCGCGCAGCGCCTTGGGCAGGTTCGTCATTTCCTCCGGGCGCATGCCGCGCATGAGCCACTCGTTTACCTGTTTGGCGCGGAATGCGGGCTGCCCCAGGGTTTTTATAAGTTCCTGTAACTCCTCAGGAGTATGGTCCATCAAGCGTTTCATGCTTCCCCTTATAAACGCGCAAGCCGCGCGATAAAAAAGCCTTCCGTATGGTGCTTGTGCGGCAAAAGCTGCACCATGCCGCTTTCCAAGTCCCCTAAAGCAGCGGGCAGGTACGGCGCCAATGAATCCAGACGGAATTCTTTATGCCCCGCGAGGAACGCATTGACCTGCTCCTCATTTTCCCGCTCTGAGATCGTACAGCTTGCGTAAACCAATGCGCCGCCGGGTTTTACATACGACGCGCAGGTTTCCAATATGTTTCGCTGCGTTTCCACAAGCGCATCCACCACTTCCGACGTTTTTGAGTAGCGGACGTCGGGTTTACCATGCGCCACCCCAAGGCCGGAACAGGGAACATCCAGCAGTACCACATCAAACGCCTCGCGGTATATTTCCACAGCCTCCGCCGCATCCTGCACGCTGGTTTGCACGGGAACATAAAGCCGTGCAAACGTTTTGTCCATGAGTTCCTTGCGGTGCGGATGCAGCTCCCACGCGGTGAGCGCACTCTTCGGCTCTAGCGCATACAGGTAAGCGCTCTTCCCGCCGGGGGCAGCACACGCATCCAATACGCGCATGCCCGGTTGAATGCCGCATGCTAGGCAGACAAGCATAGCGCTTTCACTCTGCACGGCATAGCTGCCGTTTAGAAACAGCGGGTCGCTCGCCACATCAAACCCCTGCTCCAGCTTGAAGCAATCCGGTACGAGCGCGCCGCGCGAAAATCCAACGTGCATGTCTCTAAGCACCTCGCCCAGCTCTTCCGCCGTAAATGGCGGTTGGGCACGCAGCGTCATGGGCTGTGGCTGCTCCTGCAGCATAAGCTCCGTTTCCACCTCGCCAAAGCGCGAAATCCACTCCGCGACCAGCCATTTGGGCCAACTGTACTGGATGCTTAGCCGCGCGGCGGGTTCTATGGGCAGGGATGGCAGCGCGTCTTTTTCCCGGGCGAGTGCGCGCAGTACGCCGTTGATATACCCCGCCATAGCGACTTTACCGATTTCCTTAACGAGCTTCACGCTCTCGTTCACGGCGGCGGCGGGCGGCACGCGCATAAACAGAAGCTGGCAAGCCCCCATGCGCAGTATTCCGCGGATAGCGGGCTTTTGCCTTCCCTTCGTTACATGAGAGAGCATGTAATCAAGGTAAAGCAAATGATCCAGCGTTTCATAAACAGCGGCGGACACCCACTTGGCATCCGAAGAACTCAAGCCTTGCTGCGCTTCCTTTAGCCGCAGGTTAGCGTATGCGCCGCGGTCCGTAATATCCATCAGCGCTTCAAGCGCGGTCCTGCGTATGCTCATACGAGCTTAAGCCCCGCGAGGGGTTTACCGCGCAAATAGGCCTTGGCTTCCATGCGCTTTCCGCCCGCCGCCTGAAGTTCCAGTATCTCCAAAACGCCATCTGCACAGGAAACGAACAGCCCGCGTTTCTCATCGCCGTGTAGCATTCCAGGTTCCCCAGCAGGACTCCCTTCCGCCATGCGGGTACGCCATATCTTGAGCGTGTCCATTCCGTTCTCCATATATGCGTATGCGCCGGGCCACGGGTTTACGCCACGCACGCGGTTATGCACACTTTGGGCAGGCAGGGAAAATACAAGCTTGCCGTCTTCTTTTTTGAGCATGCGGCACTTGGTGGCCTTTCCTTCTTCCTGCGGCGTCCGAACAAGCGTGCCGTTTACAAGCATTTCTATGGTTTCTTTAAGCACGTTAGCACCCAATTCCGCCATACGCGCATACAGCTCCCCTGCCGTCTCGTCCGGCAATATGGGAAGCTGGCGTGTAAGCAGAATATCTCCGGTATCCAAGCCGACATTGGTCAGCATGGTGGTGATACCGGTTATCGACTCGCCGTTTATGACCGCCCATTGTATGGGCGCCGCACCTCTATACTTGGGCAAAAGCGAGCCGTGCACGTTGATGCAGCCGTATTGGGGAACGCTCAAATTTTCCGCACTCAAAATCTGCCCGAAAGCAGCCGTCACCATAAGGTCAGGCCCGAACGCGCGTAAGGGCTCCAACCCTTCTGCGTCCCGCATGCGACTGGGCTGGTATACGGGAATACCGTATTGTTGCGCAAGCGACTTAACCGGCGGCGGGGTAAGCACGGCGTGCCTGCCCTGCGGCTTGTCCGGCTGGGTGAATACGCAGAGCGTATGCCCCGCGTCTATGAGCATTTGAAGCGACGGGAGTGCAAACTCCGGCGTCCCCAGAAAGGCAATTCGCATCAGATTTTTCCCTCCGGACCGCCGGATGCTTCCTCATCCGGCTCGTCGCACCCTTCGTCTTCGCTATAACCTTCGGGCGGTTCCGTGACCAAATCCAGATACACCTTGCCGTCCAGATGGTCCGTTTCGTGCAGAATAGCGCGGGCAAACAGCCCTGTCGCATCATACTCCACCCACTCGCCGTCGCGGTTCTGAGCGCGGGCGATCACATGATTGGGGCGCACCACGTAGCCGGACCTGCCGGGGAAGGACAGGCACCCTTCCATGCAGCCCTGCTCGCCCTCGGTAAAGAGGATTTCAGGATTGATCATTTCCACGGGGCCGTCCCCTGAGTCTATCACCACGATACGCCGCAATATCCCCACCTGTGATGCGGCAAGGCCCACGCCCTCGGCGTCGTACATGGTTTCAAACATATCGTCAAGCAACGCGTGGATCCGTTTGTCTATGCGCTCCACGGGTCTGCAAACCTTATATAATGCGGGGTCCTTCTCCTGCAATATTTTTCTCAACGCCATACGTACTTTCTCCTCTGTCTGGGGTTAACCCGCTTTCATTTTTCGCGCTTTTTTGCGCTATTGCATGATTCTATTATAATACGCCCACGCATCTAAGGAACAGCCTTTATTACCTCATTGCCCGAATTTCACAAAAATGCCCAACTCATGACTCAGAACAGATCGCCCGGGTTGATTTCAAGCGAGGCAAACCGTTCGCCGCGGTGCGCGGAGGTATATTCATAAATCGCCTTCAATGCCGCTGCCGTACGCGGCGTGCGCAGCAGCTTGACCAGTATGGCAAAGCGGAACACGCCCTGCTTTTTATAAATCGGAGCAGGCGCGGCGCTTAAAAACAAAAGCTCATCCTCATGGCCGCTCAATGCTTCTTTTACGGCCTCCTCCAGCCCTTTTGCGTAGCGTACGCCGTCCTGTTTTAAAGCATCCTCCTCAAGGCCCGTAAAAAGCGCTCGCACAAACAGGGAAAACGGCGGGAATAGCGCGGCCTTACGCTGCGCAAGCTCGTATGCAAAAAAACCCTTGTAATCGTGCGTGCGTGCGAACAATATGCTGGGATGCCCCGGAGAATAGGTCTGTATGATGACCCGCCCCGGCGAAAGGTCCCGCCCCGCGCGCCCCGCTACCTGGGTTAACAACTGGAACGTGCGCTCGGCACTTCTGTAATCCGGCAAGTAGAGCGAAGAATCCGCCGCCACCACGCCGACCAGCGTGACATCCGGGAAATCCAAGCCTTTCGCCACCATCTGCGTGCCGATCAATACCTGCGCTTCCCCCCGTGCAAAGGAGGACAGCAGCGTTTCGTGCGCGTCCTTTGTGCGGGTGCTATCGAGGTCCATGCGCAGCGATTTGACATGCGGGAAGTGCTCGTGCAGTTGCTCCTCCACCTGCTGGGTACCCACGCCAAAATACTTGATAAACGGCTGGCCACAGCTTGGACACGCGGTGGGAACCTGCTCCGTATTCCCGCAATAATGGCATTTGACGCGTTCTTCCGTACGGTGGTACGTCATGGAGATATCGCAATCCTTGCATTGGAACACATGCCCGCAGGCACGGCAGGAAACGAACGTGGAATATCCCCTGCGGTTGATGAACAATATCGCCTGCTTCTTCGCGCGCAAACACGAATCAAGCGCGCTAAATAATGCCCCGCTGAATATGCCGGTATTGCCGCGCAAAAATTCCTGCCGCATGTCCACGATCTTGATTTCCGGCATGGGGCGCTTCTGCACGCGCTCCGTCAATTCTATAAGCGTATAGACCCCTGTCTTCGCCCGGTAATAGCTCTGTATTGAGGGCGTTGCGCTGCCCAAAATGAGAGGCGCTTTCGCCATTGAGGCGCGCTTTCTTGCGACCTCCACCGCCTGGTAACGCGGAGAAAGTTCGCTCTGATAAGTGTGCTCGTGTTCCTCGTCAACAATGAGAAGGCCCAGATTTTCAAAGGGCGCAAAAACCGCGCTCCTGGCCCCCACCGCTACCTGCACCATTTTAAGGCGGATACGCCTCCACTCGTCAAAGCGCTCGCCTGCGGAAAGCCTGCTGTGCAGCACCGCCACATTGTCCCCAAACCGGGCGCGGAATAGCCCCACGGTCTGCGGGGTGAGCGCAATTTCAGGCACCAGCAGTATGGCTTGCTTTCCTTCCTCTATACACCGGCTGATGCAGTGCATGTAGATTTCCGTCTTCCCGCTGCCCGTGACCCCATGCAATAAATAGACGCCGTCTCCCTTTTGCATGCCTTCACTTACGGCCTCCACGGCCATATTTTGTTCGGCAGTCAGTGTTACGGGCAAGGACTCCCGGCTTTTTAGAGCCGGGCGGCGGAACGTGACGCAATTCTCTTCCGCTAAAAAGCCCTTTTTAATCAGCGCCGAAACCGCCCCTTCTGCGCCGGGTAGGAAGGCAGCGATATCCTTCACGGACATCGGCGCGTTGGTATTAATCAATAGCTCCAACACTTCGGTCTGGCGCGGTGCTTTGGGCGTGCCATCCTTTTTGAGCAAGGAAATGCGCGCGGCTTCAACATCCAGCCCTTCGGCAAGCTCTACCGTGCGCACCGTCTTTTCCCCTATCCTGCCGCCGCGCAGTTGCGCGGGAATCATCAGTCGTAGCGCATCCACCAATATGCAGTGATAGCTTTGCTGCATCCACCGGGCAAGTTCCAGCTGTTCCTCCGTGAAGATCGGGTAAGGTTCCAATATACGCAATACCGGCTTGATGCGCCCGGCCATTTCCTCCGGCGCTTCTTCCATAAAGCCCAATACAAACCCTTCCATGGGTTTGTTACCCCGGCCGAACGGCACAAGCACATGCTGGCCGGGCTGAAGCTTCATATCCTCGGGTACGGCGTACGTAAAAAGGCGGTCCACCTCTGAATGCGCGATATCTACGATAACCTGCGCATACATGTGACCACCTCCATACCGCAAAAGAGGCTCCGATTGCCGTGCCTCAGTGTTAGAACCATCCTTATCGGTGCGTTATCCTTCCCGCCGTGCCGCCAGTGCGTCACGCAGCGTATCCAGCAGCCAATCCGCCAATGCGGATTTCTGCATGAGCCTGCTTTCCCTTTTGCTGCCGTCCGCGGAGTAGAGCGTTATGGCGTTGGTATCCACCGCAAAGCCCGCGTCCTTTTTGCTCACGTCGTTCGCGGCAATAAAATCGAGTTTCTTTCTTGCAAGCTTATCCTTCGCATTCCGCTCCACATCCTGTGTTTCCGCGGCGAAGCCCATGACAACCTGATGCGTCTTTTGCGTGCTAATGCGCGCGAGTATATCGGCGGTGCGCGAAAGCGAAAGCGTGAGCCCTTCGCCATGCTTCTTTATTTTGTGTTCCGCAACCTCGGGTAACGTAAAATCCGCAGGAGCCGCCGCCATGACGAGCGCATCGCAATGCGGGAAGGCTTGTTCCACCGCTTCACAGAGCTCCCTGCTCGACGTAATGTCCATCTGGTGGACACCCGGTGGCGTTTTCAACGTGACAGGCCCTGCAATCAGCGTGACGCTTGCCCCGCGCTTTGCCGCCGCTTCCGCTATGGCAAAGCCCATTTTTCCGCTGCTGCGGTTGGATAAAAAGCGCACAGGGTCGATCGCTTCCCGCGTTGGGCCTGCGGTCACTAAAATGCGCCGGCCTGCAAGGTCGCTTTTCTTTTTCAGTACGGAAAGCACCGCGTCCACAATCTCCTCGACCGGCGCAAGTTTGCCACGCCCTACATCCCCGCACGCCAGTAAGCCTTCCGAAGGCTCGATAAACGCGCAGCCCCGCTCCCGCAAAATCTCCATGTTCTTCACAGTGGCCGGATGCAGCAGCATGTTGGTGTTCATTGCGGGCGCAATGAGCACAGGCGCCGTGGTGGCGAGATATGTAGTCAATAAAAGATCGTCCGCAATCCCGTTTGCCGCCTTGCCGATAAAGTTTGCCGTTGCGGGCGCAACCAGAAACACATCCGCCAGCTTCGCGAGCGAGATATGCTCTATTTCATACGGCGCTTCGCGCGTGAACTGATCCGTATACACGGGCGCGCGGGACAGGGTTTCAAGCGTAAGCGGCGTGATAAAGTGTGCGCCGCCCTCCGTAAGGATAACGCGCACATCCACATCTCTTTTTGTGAGCATGCTCACGATTTCCGCAGCCTTGTACGCCGCGATGGAGCCGGTGACCCCCAGCACCACGGTGGGGCTTTTGTCCATTACCGGAGCGTGTATTCTTCGGGGTACTCTATGGTAATCCGATCATGATACAGATCCTCAACCGCTGCGGTCACCGGGTTTTTGTCCCCCAGTTTTTCAGGATCGTTGAGCAGCTGGCGCGCGCGGCGCGCAACCGACATCACCAGCATATAGCGGCAGCCGACCTTGTCTACAAGCTCATTGACACCGGGTTTGTTCATCATACAGGGTCACTTCCTTCCAATAAAAAACTAATCAAATCATCGCTGCGGGAAACGCGGCTTTTTTCCGCGTGTATGATGGCTTCAAGCCCAACGGCGGACTGCTCCACCGTGCAGTTGATCACAACATAATCGTAGTAGGTGATGCATTGCATCTCCGAATAGGCGACTTCGGTCCGGCGATCGATGGATTCTTCGCTTTCCGTACCCCGGCTAATGAGCCTGCGCTTTAATTCTTCCATGGAGGGCGGGGCTAAAAACACCAGCACCGCGTCGGGACAGACTTCTTTTACCCGAAGGCCCCCTTGGACGTCGATTTCAAGTATGACGTCATGACCTAAATCAAGCTGTTCCTGCACGTATTTCTTGGGCGTGCCGTAGGAATGGGTACCGAATACGCGCGTATACTCTAAAAACTCGCCGTCGCTCACCATGCGTGAGAATTCTTCTTTGGACTTAAAAAAATAGTCCCTGCCTTCCTGTTCCCCTTCCCGCATGGAACGGGTGGTGACCGATATCGAAAGCGTCATGTTCGGGTTGCTCTCCAAGAGCTTTCGGCACACGGTGCCTTTCCCCACGCCCGACGGCCCAGAAAGCACCACAAGCAACCCCTGACGTCCATCCCTCATACTTTATTATCCTCCTAGCGCCGTTCCCAATAACGGCGTTTCATTCCCCAATATCTGCGGTATCCTTGGTATCCAGCCTGTGCGCCACGGTTTCAGGCTGCACGGCGGAAAGTACGACATGCCCGCTGTCCATCATAATGACGGCACGGGTACGCCGCCCGTATGTTGCGTCGATCAGGCGGCCGCGTTCGCGCGCTTCCTGTACGATGCGCTTAATGGGAGCCGAATCCGGGCTGACGATTGCGAGCAGCCGGTTGGCGGAAACGATGTTGCCAAAACCAATGTTAATCAGCTTAATTGCCATGCTGTCCTCCAACGGGATTATTCTATGTTCTGTACCTGTTCGCGAATCTTTTCGATCTCACCCTTGCCACTGATGACGGCGTTGGTTAATTGTGCGTCGTTTGCCTTGGAACCTATTGTGTTAAACTCCCGGTTCATTTCCTGCACAATAAAATCGAGCTTCCTGCCCGAAGGCTCACTGGAGGAAAGCGATGTAAGCATCTGTGATACATGGCTCTTGAGCCGGACAATTTCTTCATCTATGCTTGCGCGGTCTGCAAACAAAGCGACTTCGGTAGCAAGACGCGCGCGGTCCACCTCGACCGCGCCCAGCAGCGCCGCGATGCGCTCCTCTAACTTCGCGCGGTACTCTTCCACCACAAGCGGCGCTCGTTCTTCAATCTGCCCGGCAAGAGACAGCACGGCATCCGCGCGCTGCGCAAGATCCCTGTGCAGGCGTTCGCCTTCCGTTAGGCGCATGGCCTTTAACTCCCGGACGGCAAGCGCTGTCGCTTCCCGCGCCAGATTAGCCACTGCCTCACGGTCCTCTTCGGCTTCCAATATGTTAGTCACATCGGGCAAGCGCAAAGCGCTCGTTAACGTCAGATCATCTGCAAGCCCCATATGCTCCGCAGCCTGGCGGGAAGCGGTCAGATAAACAGAAAGCAGCGCTTCATCCACCGTAACCGTGCGGGCGTCCGAACGCTGATTGCTGTAGCTCACATAGACGTCCACGTGCCCACGGCTAAGCTTTGCTGTAAGCTCGGTACGAAATACGTCCTCTAAAAAACCAAGATGCCGGGGAAGGCGCATGCCGATATCCAGGTACCGGTGGTTGACGGATTTTAGTTCCACCGTCATTTCTCGCCCGTCGCGGGCAACTTTACCACGCCCGTATCCCGTCATACTGCTGATCAAACGTGCTTCCCCCTTTTTGCATACTGTAATGATTATAACACAGGAAAAAGAGCTTTGTCGAAGGGTTCCCCGCCTGACATAAAAATAACTTAGCGCGGATTTTATCCGGCCTTGCTTTTTGCTTGATGTTAGCGAGGGCCTTACTTCGTCTCCGCTCCAATCAGCTTCAAAAACGCCGCTTCATCCAGTATGGGGATTTGTAGCTCCTGCGCTTTTGTAAGTTTGCTGCCCGCGTTTTCCCCGGCCAGCACGTAATCCGTCTTTTTGCTTACGCTGCCCGCCGCCTTGCCGCCCAAGCGTTCAATGAGCTGTTCCGCCTCGCGCCGCCCCATGGTTGGGAGCGTGCCCGTCACCACCACCGTCTTCCCGGCGATGGGGCTTGATTGTTCCTGCTGTTCCTCAGGTTCAGGCACGACGCCGTGCAAAAGTAAAGCGTCGATCTGCGCAGCGATGGAGGAATCGGAAAAGAACGCCACAATGCTGTTTGCTACCACGTCTCCGATATCCGCAATGTTGAGAAGCTCTTCCCCCGTTGCTGCGCGCACGCGCTCGAGCGTTATAAAATGCCGCGCAAGCTCTCTTGCCGTCTTGCTGCCCACGTTGGGAATACCCAGCGCGTATAAAAACGCGCCCAACGTACAGCGCTTGCTCTTTTGTATTGCGTCGAGCAAGTTCTGCGCCTTCTTTTCCCCGAACCGTTCCAAGGGCAAAAGCTGCTCCAAAGTCAGCTCATACAGCTGCGGAATGGCAGAAAATCCGAACTCATCCACGAACTGTTCCGCCGTCTTGCCCGAAAACGTCTCTATATCCATGGCGTCGCGGCTGGCGTAGTGCTTCAATCTGCCCACAATCTGCGGGCGGCAGGAAAGTGAGTTGGTGCAGTAGAGATGCGCGCCGCGCTGCTCCACATGCGCACCGCATGCCGGGCAGCGCTCCGGTTTTTCTACCTGCGCTTGGGGCACATCGTCCGGGACGCTGCCTAAAATTTCAGGTATCACATCGTTGCTGCGCCGCAAAAACACGGTAGATCCTAGCCCTACGCGCTTGCGGCGGATATCGTCAAAGTTGTTGAGCGTTGCGCGTTTGATGGTTGCACCCGCAAGGTCTACTGGCGTCAAATGCGCAAGCGGGGTCAGCTTGCCGGTACGCCCTACCTCCCACGTGATATCCTCCACGGTGGTGGTGACCTCTTCCGCTGCGAACTTATATGCGATGGCCCAGCGCGGGAATTTATCCGTATGGCCCAAGGCTTCCCGGATACGGAAGGGGCGCACCTTTATGACCATTCCGTCTATCTGGAAATCTAAAGTCCCTCGGGTATGCTCCACTTCACGGATATGGGGCAGCAGTTCTTCCACAGTATTCGCTTCAATGAAATAGGAATCTACGGGCAGGCCATTCCCTATTAAAAAGGCGCGCATTTTTTCCTGCGTCAACAGCGTTTCCCCTTCCAGGAAGCCGATGTTGTAACATGCGCAGTTTAATCTCCGCTGGCGCGTTATTTCAGGGTCCAGGTTCCTGAGCGCCCCCGCCGCGGCGTTGCGCGCGTTTTTCAAAGGCTCGTCCAGCGTTCGGTTGAGTTCTTCGAGTACCGAAAGACGCATAAAGCCTTCCCCCTGCACCTCCATGCGCCCGGAAAAAGGTATGGTCAGTGGCACATCCGAAATGGTCTTGACCTGATCGGGAATGCCTTCGCCCACCACGCCGTTGCCGCGGGTGGCAGCCTGCGTGAGCTTGCCGTTTTCATAGGTCAGGTTTAATGTGAGGCCGTCAAACTTGTATTCAAGCGCGTAGTTGACTTCCGGTAAAATCTCCCCCGTGCGGGCGGAATATTCCCTGCACAAACGCCTTACGCGGGCGTCCCAGTCAAGAAGCTCCGCTTCCGTGCGCACTTTATCAAGACTCCATAGGCGCGCGATATGCCGATGTGGTAAAAAGCCGCGGCTGACTGTGCCACCCACTCGCTGCGTAGGCGAACCCGTAACTACAACGCCCGACTCCGCTTCCAAAGCCACGAGCTCGTCATAAAGCGCGTCATACTCCGCATCGCTGATCTTGGGCGCGTCCTCGTCGTAATACGCCGTTGTGTGCGCAATCAGCTGTGCCGTCAGTTCCTTTTGGCGTTCGCTTGCAGGCATAATTCCCACCTCTTTACTCAACCACTTGAATGGGCGCAAACGCGGCGGCAAACTTCTTGATGTCTCCGCCGAAGTCTATGGTGACAACCTGCGCGCTGCCCTCGCCCTCCACCTTCAATATCGTGCCTGCACCAAACTTCGCGTGGCGTACATGCTGGTACTGCTTGTAGCTTCGGGAAGCCGCGTCGCTGCTCGGCTTTGGGATATGGGATATATCGGGCTGGGCTTTTACACCGAAGCCGCCGTATGTGCTTTCATATGGGCGCTCAGGCTGCTGCCTGCGGTTCGTATTCGCAACCTTTGGCGTGGGCCTTCCTCCGTTCTCCTGATCAACAAGTTCCTCCGGAATTTCTTCTAAGAACCGGGAGGGCGGGTTTACGGAAAGTTCGCCGTACAGGTTGCGCTGGTAGGCGTGGATTAGATGCAGCTCCTCCATCGCCCGGGTGATGCCCACATAGCACAGCCTGCGCTCCTCCTCGAGCTTGGCGGGTTCTAAACGCGACCTGCGGGTTGGGAATATGTATTCCTCCATCCCGGGTATAAACACCACCGGGAACTCCAGACCTTTGGCGCTGTGCATGGTCATCATGGCAACCTGGCCGTCCTGCTCCTCCAGATTGTCGATATCAGAGACGAGCGCCACGTTTTCCAAATATGCCCCCAAAGCGTCCGTTTCGCTGTCATCCGGCAAGCCTTCCGAGAATTCCTTTAAAGCCCCCAGCAACTCGTTGATGTTTTCGCTTCGCGTTTCATAGTTCTCTTTTTTGTCTTCCCGTAAATAGGCGTCGTATTCAATCTTTTCTAAAAGCTGCTGCACGAATTCATGTAGCGGCAGCGTGTGCCTGAGCGCCAAAAGCTCAGTCATGATTTCAATAAATCCCTGCACCTTGGAGCGAACGCGCTGGGAAAGCAGCTCCGTCTGCATGGCGGCCAGAAACATGGGAATATCCGCCGCCGATGCGGCGGCTTCCAGCTCCGCAATCGCGGCGGCGCCTATCCCTCTTCTTGGTACGTTGATGATGCGCAGAAGCGCCACGTCGTCCGCCGGGTTGTATAATAACCGCAAATAGGATAGAAGGTCCTTGATTTCTGCACGCTCATAGAAGCGCAGGCCCCCGTACACCCGGTACGGGATGCCATAGCTGGCCATGGCGGTTTCAATGACGCGGCTCTGCGCGTTGGTGCGGTACAATACGGCGAATTCGTCGTACCGCCTGCCGCCCTTGGCGCCCGACAGGATATGGCTGCAGACATAATCCGCCTCCATGCGCTCATCCGCCGCCTGATAGACGCGGATCTGTGCGCCGCCCGCGCGGTCCGTCCACAGTTTCTTGCGCTTCCTGCTTTGGTTGTTGCTGATCACGCTGTTGGCGGCGTCCAATATGACGGAGGTGGAACGGTAGTTCTGCTCCAGACGGATTACGTTCGCACCCGGAAAATCCTTTTCAAACTCCAGGATGTTGCGGATATCCGCGCCCCGCCAGCCGTAAATGCTCTGATCGTCATCGCCGACCACGCAGATGTTGCGGTGCTGCGCGCAAAGCAGCCGGATGAGCCGGTACTGCGCCATGTTGGTATCCTGATACTCGTCCACCAGCACATACTGGAAGCGCTGCTGGTAGCGGGAAAGCACGTCCCGGTGTTTATCGAACAGTTCCAGCGTCTTTAGCAGCAGGTCGTCAAAGTCCATGGCATTGTTCGCCTTGAGCTTTTTTTCATAGAGCTTGTACACCTTCTGGTAAATATCGCCGAACGCATCGTCCTTTAAATACGCCTCCACGTCCGTGGTCTGGTTTTTTGCCTGGCTGATGCGCTCCCGCAAAAGACGCTTGGGGAATTTATCGTCGTCCAGTTCCAGTTTTTTGATGATTTCGGTATAAATCGTAAGCTGGTCCGCGTCGTCGTATATGACAAAGCTTTTTTCGTACCCGATATGCTCCGCTTCACGCCGCAGAATACGCGCGCAGAAGCTGTGGAACGTCATTACCCACAGATCGGAGGCCGTGTCGTCCACCAGCGCTTCGGTGCGCTCTCGCATTTCCCGTGCCGCCTTGTTGGTAAACGTGAGCGCCAATATATTCCACGGCCGCACATGGCAGTCCGCAATCAGGTGCGCGATACGGCTAGTGAGCACGCGCGTCTTCCCCGAGCCCGCGCCAGCAAGCACCAAAAGCGGGCCCTCTACGCATTCTACGGCCTGCCGTTGTTCCATGTTCAGTTTCGCTAGATCCAAAAAAACGTCCCCCTCCAATCACTTTTTCTATTATACCATGAAGCGAAGCGGATATGGTATAATCCGCGCTTGTGCGTTCGCCTTAGGTGAAATTCGTACGCGCTTAAAATTATGCCGTAAAATAGCCGCATTGCGGCTTATTTACCATGCGCATCCCGTGCATACAAAAAACGCCCAATTTTCGGGCGGACATCCCTCACTTATTTCTTGTGCGTTACGAAATAGGCCGTTTAATGAACAAACAAAAAGGAGCCAGCGGCTCCTTTTTGTTTGCATGAATACTACCCTACTCTTTTGCCTTCGCTAAAGCGCGCCGTGATGCAGCGCCCTTCGGAAAGGTACATGATGCGCTCGAGCCGCTGCGCCGGTGAAAGCTCCCTTCGCGGGAACGGGCAATCGTCCAGAACGAGCGCGTGCAGCGTATCCCCCTTCTGAAAACCGGGGCCTGCGCCAAAGTATTTCTGCCCCGCGGATGTGATGAGGTAAAACGCCTCCGCCACGGTCAAAAACGCCTCCTCTTTGCCGGTATCCAGCCAGTTACGCTTGGAGGTGCGGATGGCTTCGGTGGCGACGTCCATCATGGAAAGGCGCGCGCCCCCCGCGATATCGGAGCCGAGCGTGACCTGCAGCCCTTCGCTGAGCATGCGGCGGATTGGCGCAATGCCGCTTGCGATGTTGATATTGGAATCCGGACAGTGCGCAACCCAGACGCCGCGTTCGCGCATGGCCTCGCGCTCCCGTTCATCGGAATAGACACAGTGGGCCATGATTGTCTTTTCCCCGAAGAGACCAAACCGGTCGTAGCTTTCCCAATACTGGCCGCAGCCAGGGCAAAGCGCTTGTACCCACGCAATCTCATCGAGATTTTCGGAAAGGTGGGACTGCACAAAAATTCCACGCTCTTTTGCGATCGTGCCCAATCCCCGCATCAGTTCATCCGTGCAGGAGGGTGTGAAGCGCGGCGTCAGCATGGGGCGAATGTGTTGGTAACGTCCCTCACACTCATCCAGCCAGCGTAGGGTTTCAGAAAGCGATTCCTCCGTGGTTTCCCGCAATATATCCGGGCTGTTACGGTCCATATTGACCTTTCCCACATACCCCGTGACGCCTGCGCGCTCGAGTTCTTCCATCAACACATGCGTGCTTTCACGGTGAATGGATGAAAACATGCACACCCGGGTGGTACCCACGCGGATGAGCTCCGAGGCGAGCTTGCGGTACAGTTCCCGGGCATACGCCGGGTCTTTGAACGCCGACTCAGTCGGGAAGGTATAGGTATTCAGCCACTCTAACAGCTGCAGGTCCATGCCCATTCCCAGCATGGCAAACTGCGGCGCATGCAAATGCATATCCACAAACGCGGGTACGATCAGTTGATTGCCGAAGTCTTCAATTGCAGCGCCGGAAAACCGCTCCGGCAGCGCTTCGTAAACGCCCTCAATGCGGCCATCCTCCGTTACGAGATATCCGTTTTCCACGCAGGAGAGCGCGCCCATGACCGGCGCATGCACGATATTGCCCTTGTATATGGCCGTCTGCATACGGGTCCCCCCTTTATTTATTGATACATTCGCTTATCGCGAAAACAAATGCTATTTCCGGTAGCTCTGGCATGGCCTGCGGAACACATATTTACCCAACCCTGCCTTATACATATCCGAATCCTTTACGACCCATTCGCCGTTTACAAGCACATCCCGTGCGCGACCGTGCACGCGGAAGCCTTCGTACGGGGAGTTGTCGCAGTTATGCGCAAGGGTCTTGTAAGAGATGACTTCCTCATGCCGGGGGTCCCAGATTACAACGTCCGCATCCGCCCCTTCGGCAACTACGCCCTTGCCGGGGTACATGCCAAAGAGCTTTGCCGCGTTCGCGGAAAGCTGTGCCGCCATCTGCTCAAGCGTCAGTTTACCCGAAAGTACGCCATATGTATAATACAGCGCCGCCCTGTTCTGCACGCCCGCCCCGCCGTTGGGAATTTTGGTGAAATCGTCCTTCCCCAAAGCTTTTTGTTCCATGGTGAAGGAGCAATGATCGGTGCCGACGGTATCGATATCGTTTTCGGCAAGCCCTTCCCACAGCTTTTGTTGATCTTCAACCGAGCGCAGCGGCGGGCTCATGACATATTTCGCGGCATCCGGCTCATTGTAACGGGAACTGTCCAGCACAAGATATTGCGGACAGGTTTCCAAATAGACCTCCTGCCCCCTCGCGCGCGCGTGGCGGGCTTCCTTTAACCCTTCTCCGGTGGAAAGGTGTACGACATACGCCTTTGCCCCTGCCATCTGTGCTATGCGCAAGTACCGTGCGACCGCTTCCGCTTCCACTTCGGCAGGCCTTGAAAGTGGGTGCGCCGCAGGGCCAAGGTTCCCCGCAGCCTTTTGCTCCGCGATTTTTGCGTTGAGCACATGGTAGTTTTCACAGTGCATGCTGATGAGCGCGCCGATCTCGCGCCCGCGCTGCATGGCGCGGTAGATTTCTCCGTCGTTTACGCGCAGGGAAGGATATACCATGTACATTTTATAGGAGGTAATACCTGCCTTAGTCATGGCGTCCATCTCGCGCGAGATGTTTTCGTTCCATTCGGCCAGCGCCATATGGAAGCCATAGTTGCAGGAACTGCCCTCGGCTTTTTTGTGCCACTCGTCCAGCGCCGCTTTCAATGTACCGCCGCGAACCGGTGTGGCGAAATCTATGACTGTTGTGGTACCGCCTAAAACCGCTGCCGTGGTACCTGTTTTAAAATTGTCCGCCGTTATGGTAACGCCAAGGTCTAGGTCAAAATGCGTATGCGGGTCGATAAACCCGGGGAAAACGTAACAGCCGGAAGCGTCGATTACTTCCGCGTCTTCCTCATGAAGCTGATTTCCAACGGCAAGGATACGGCCGTTCCCAATCAGGACATCCGCTTTCTGCCTTCCGTCCGCATTCACGATCAACCCATTTTTGATGATATAACGCAATTCGGCCACCTCTTCCTGAATAAAATAAAAGAGCGCCCCTTCGCAACAAAATGTGCTTAAAGCGCTGTTGCGAATGAGCTCTCATAGCGGGGCACTTGGCTGCCCCGTAGAAACGTTTGCGCCATAACCGGCAAACCTATACGAGAGGCTGGATCGATGAAAAATTTTAACGGCAAAATTTTTTTAGCCGTACATTGGGAACGTTTGATGCGCAAACATTCCCCGTATAATATAAGTATAACAGCTTGCAGAGGGGTTTTCAATATTTCACATGCGCGTTTCCTGCCAAAAAAGCGAAAGATCGCTCCATTTACGTTCCGCGCTTCCGCTTTTACGCGCCGTTCGGCCCCTTGAACAAACCTCAATCCATGCTATACTACAACAAAAAGCAGGTGAACCATGCATTTACACAAATTGCAATCTACCATTACGCAGGCGGTCAAGGGGAATGCGACATTTGTAATCAAAAATGCGCGCGTTGTCAATGTGTTCACGCTGGAAATCATATACGGGGATATTGCGCTCTCGGGCGAGCGTATTCTGGGCGTGGGCGGCAGCTATACGGCGGACCAGGAATACGACGCGGGGGGCGCTTTTGTTTGCCCAGGCTTTATCGACGCGCATGTGCACATTGAAAGCTCCATGTCCACCCCCGTCAGTTTTGCGCGCACTGTATTGCCGCACGGCACTACCACGGTGATCGCTGACCCGCATGAAATTGCGAATGTCGCGGGAACGGCGGGGCTTACCTACATGCTGGAGCAGTTTGAGAACCTTCCGCTTTCCGTATATATGATGCTGCCCTCCTGCGTACCCTGCCTGCCGTTTGAACACAACGGGGCCGCGCTTTCCGCAAAGGAGCTTGCACCCTTCCTTTCCCACCCGCGCGTATTGGGTCTGGGCGAAGTGATGGATTATCCTTCCGTCGCGGCGGGCGAAGCCAAAATGCTTGAAAAACTGCAGATGTGTTCCGGGAAGCCCATAGACGGCCATGCGCCGCTGGTACGTGGCCGTGACCTGCACGCCTACCGTATCGCCGGGCCTTCTAGCGACCACGAATGCTCCAACTACGATGAAGTGTTGGAAAAACTAAGAACCGGCATGCATATCCAGCTTCGCATGGGTTCTGCGGCGCACGGGATTGAAACCATACTCCGCCGCATTGCCTATGAGGAACTGCCTACGGATAACATGTCCTTCTGCACGGACGACAAGCATCTGGAGGATATCCGGCGGGATGGCCACATCAACTATATCTTAAGGCGTGCCGTGGCTTGCGGACTCAACCCGCTGATTGCGGTTCGCATGGCGACATGGAATGCCGCACGCCATTATGGATTAAAGGACATCGGCGCGATCGCGCCGGGCTACCGCGCGGACCTAGTCCTGTTGCCAAATTTGGACAGTTTCCGCCCGCTTGCGGTGTTCACCGGCGGCGTTCTTTACAAGGACGCACCGCTGCCCATTCCCGCGCCGCCAGCCGCGGTGCTCAACAGCGTGCACTTAAAGCCCAGATCAGCCGATTCGCTCATGCTCAAAGTGACCGGACCCATGCCCGTGATCGAGTTGACGCCTGGCCAGCTTGTCACCAAACTGAGCATGCGCGAAGTGCCGCATGAAAACGGACTGTTCCAGAGCGGCTGGGGCTTGAACAAGCTGGCCGTTTTAGAACGCCACCACGCCACAGGCAACATCGGCTTAGGCATATTAAGCGGCCTTGGCGTTGTAAACGGTGCTTTGGCATCCACCGTGGCCCATGACTCCCACAACCTGATCGTGGCCGGCGATAACGACGCAGATATGCATATTGCAATAGATGCTTTAGAAAAAAGCGGCGGCGGCTATGTGGTGGTACGCGGCGGCAAAGTACGTGCGCTGCTTCCGCTCCCCATCGCGGGTCTGATTACAGAAGCGCCACTTGAGGAAATCCTGGAAACGCAGCGGAGGCTTTTACATGAGTCCGCGCTGTTGGGTATACAGAGTTCGTCCGATCCGTTTATTACGCTTTCTTTCCTGGCGTTGCCTGTCATACCCGAAGGCAGGCTGACGGACATGGGCGTATTCCAGGTTTCCACCCAGCGTTTCCTGCAGGCGGAATAATAGAAATTGCATAACCCATAACAAAAAATTGCATGCAAACTCTAAAAAGTAATGATATACTCATACATAACCCTCTGTTCGCCGGCCCAATGGGTCGGCGACACCTTTATGCAACGCGGCACAAAACGCACAGTTTATGGCAATGGGGCCTGAAACGGATACTTCAAACACGAATGCAGCCCATGTCATAACTTCCTGCAAAGGATCGGGTAAAAGGACCGCAACGCTGCATACTCGCAGCGCGCGAATAAAATTAAGCAGGAGTACAGCATGCGTTACACCGATTTATCCCTTGAGCAACTGCAGGCAGAGCTAAAAAAAACGCAAGCCGCATTTGAGGCCGCAAAAGCGAAAGGCCTTAAGCTCGACATGTCGCGCGGGAAGCCCGGAAGCGACCAGCTCGACCTTTCGATGGAACTGTTGACAAATTTGGTGACGCCGGAAGACTGCGTAGAAAACGGCCTGGATGTACGCAATTACGGCCTGTTGGATGGCCTGCCCTCCTGCAAGCGTTTGTTTGCGGAACTCCTGGGCGTGAAGGAAGAACAGATATTTGTCGGCGGCAACGCGAGCCTTCAGTTGATGTACGATACCATCGCAAAAGCGTATACGCACGGCCTCTTGCACAGCGAAAAACCGTGGAGCCAGCTTGAAACAGTAAAGTTCCTTTGCCCCGTGCCCGGTTATGACCGGCATTTCGGCGTATCAGAAAGCTTTAAAATGGAGCTTGTTTCCATACCTATGACGACGGAAGGCCCGGATATGGACGCCGTGGAGGAAGCCGTAAAGGACCCGGCGGTAAAGGGTATGTGGTGTGTACCCAAGTATAGTAACCCCGAGGGTATCATCTATTCGGACGCCGTCATCAGCCGCATTGCGAAATTGCAGCCTGCCGCGCCCGACTTTATACTCATGTGGGATAACGCATACTGCGTACATGAATTCGACGGGCCGTTCGTTCCCTTTGCGGAAATACTCTCTCTGTGTGAACAGGCGGGCAACCCGGACATGGTGTTTGAGTTCGCCTCCACCTCCAAAATCACGCTGCCGGGCGCGGGCGTCGCATGTATGGCGGCAAGCAAGGCGAATTTGGACCATATCAAAAAGATCGCCAACTACCAGACGATCGGCTTTGATAAGGTCAACCAGCTGCGCCATGTGAAGTTCCTGAAAAACAGGGAAAACGTGCTAGCGCTCATGAAAAAGCACGCAGCAATACTCAAGCCGAAATTCAACGCCGTGCTGGACGCACTGGACCATGAGATCGCCCCCCTTGAAATCGCAAGCTGGAACAAGCCTACAGGCGGATACTTTATCAGCCTTGACGCGCTGCCCGGCTGCGCCCGGCGCACGCTTGCGCTGTGCAAGGAAGCGGGCGTGGTGATGACGAGTGCGGGGGCGACGCATCCTTACGGCAAAGACCCGAATGACAGCAACATCCGCATTGCGCCCACCCTGCCGCCGGTCAGCGAGCTCGTGGAGGCAATCGCCGTATTCTGTATCAGCCTTAAACTCGCAACGCTTGAAAAGCTGATAGCGGAAAAGGCTTCCTGACCTCCGTTTATATTAAAAATCGAAAAGGGGCGGCATTGCCGCTCCTTTAATCATCCATCTGTACTTTTAGGCTCTCCCAAAATAGTTATTTACTTTTTGAGCGATTTCTGCGATTTTTATAATAGTAAAAAGAAGCGATACAGATAATTACCCCCGCAATTGCCGGTTTTAAAATAGACATCCCGGCTTCCCCGCTAAATATCATACTCCATAGTACCTTCAATACGGCTGCTGCAATCACAACCCCCAGAAGCCATTTCCAGCTTCTTTTCCAGGCAGCAATAATAAGAGCTACAAAGAATATCGGAACAGCCAAACTCATAATGATTTTGGGTGCTGTCCATACGCCCTTTAAATACTCCATTTCAAATGTGAGAAATGACAGAACCTGAGGGCTGGTTGTTGCAGGCACAGGAAACCAAAACATACTTGTGAATAAAGCAAATATAGAGGCGAAAATTCCAGTCAAGCTTTTCTTATAAGCAAATAATGCAATTGGTATAATAAATATAGGCCTTATATACCAACTCAATACATTATGATGTCTTTCAAATGCCCAATTGAAAAACATGTCATCTGTTAAAAATGCTATTACGAATATCACTGTTGCAGCTGCGAATATTATTCCCAATATATAATCCATTTTCTTAGCCATACTTATTATCCTCACAATATTGATCTATTTCTAATTCCGTTAAAGAGGATGTCAAGCAATGAATTCACGAATTGACGAACCTCTTCATCGAAGTTCTTATAGCTAATATCTTTGTTCAGCATGTATGCATTTACTGTCTTATTTAGGGATTGCAGCATCATACTTAAAGCAAACGAATCAATACTTGTGTCAACTTCTCCCTTTGACTTTGCATGATCAATCATTTGAATAAACAGTGACTCGGATTGTCTATCACCTTCCTTGATAACTGCGCGCTTTGCAGTTTCATTATTCTCTTTTGAAAACTGCTCCCCTAAGCCTGCATACTGAGGATAAGCTTTCGCAAATTCAATACCTTTTGTAAACAGCTGATCAATTTGTTCCAGTAGAGGCAATGTTTTAAACTGATTTAAACTTGCAGAAAAAAAAGCAATCTTCGCTTCAATTGCCAAGGTCATTATATATACATATAAGTCAAGTTTATCTGTAAAGTACTGATAAAAGCTTCCTTTTGCAATACTTGATTTCTTGCATATTCGATTAATACTGGCTGTATCATAACTGGCAGTAGAAAACTCTTCTATAGCAACGAATGTAACTAGATTTCTTCTTTCCTCTGATAAGTTAAAAAATGATGAATTTGGCACTATTGATTCTCCTTTCGCGCAATGTGACCAACCGGTCACATTGTAGTTATATTATATGACCGGATGGTCACATCGTCAACAAATTTTAGATTAACTAAAGAATATTTGAGCCAAAAGAACTATCAGGGGACAGGGCAACAGCATTTACATATTTTTTGAGTGTATCCACATGCATGGGATATAGTCTGCTTGGTTCCTTGAGCATTATTTTCAGCTTGCTTACGGAGACCCATTGGTAATTTTTCGCCTCGTCGGAATACGGCAGTAGGTCCCCTTCCACATGGCAGAGGAATACGAATACCATGATAGGGTACTTCCCTTCCATATTCTGCGCACAGGAAAACGGCGTGAAGTTTACAACCCTGTAATTGCACGCCTCATAGACCGGAGAAGCATCCTCCCCCAGAATTTTGGTGACCGTAAGGCCCGTTTCCTCCTTGATTTCCCTTTTCAGCGCATCAAATATGCTCTCAAACGCGCGGATTTTGCCTGCGGGGATTTCCAGAAGCCCGTTTTCCGACGGAGTGTCCTCTTTCCATCTTTGCTGCATCAGGATATGGGGTTCGCCGGAAAACTCCTTTATGACTATTCCGCCCACGCCGGGTATGGCGAACGACTCTGTTACGTGTTCCTTTGCCGGGTTAAAATCGGATAGCGTGCGTAGCACTTGCCATTCCTCTTTAAGGATGCCAAAGCTTACAGAATCATAGTATTGCCCGTCCACAATTCTGGCGTTCCTGTAGACGGCCTCCTTTTTCAACCCTAGTTTCTCTGCAAGTTTCATCATCCGAATGTTTCCCGACCAGGTAGAAAGGCCGATTCGCGCAAGCTCCGGCCATTGTTGGAAGAGTTCGTCGATCCATATTGTGAGCGCGGCGTAGCCAATTCCTTTTCCCCAGTAACTCTCATTGAATATAACGACGCCTACTTCCATCCAAAGCGTCTCTTCGGATTTCCAGTACCAGTTGACCTCGCCTATAAGCTCTCCGGCCTTCTTTTCCAAAATGACCTTTTTATTTTTAAGCGCATTCCCTTCGCCATTTTGCAAGGACGCGCGGAGCTCCTCCACATATTCTTTTAGCTCCTGTTCATCCTTTTTGCCGTAATAAGGCCCGTTGTATTTATGGAATTCGCGCGAAGGATGATTCCAATACAAATAAGCATCCAGGTCTTGTAACGCAAACTCCCGCAAAATAATATCCAAATCATTCCTCCGACAGAATTTTTCATTATAATAACACATTCTCAGAACGCGTCGTACTCAAATTTATATGAATACCGCGCAATATTGACAAATATTTATCAATGGGGTATGCTGTCTTTGTTAGATATTTAACGATATTTAGTCTGATGAAAACCGGAAACCAATAAGGACCCCGCCATAACAGCGGCCCTTGCTATATATTTCAATTTCAAAAAGGAGTTTGGAAAATGGAAAAGCTGAAGGAACAAAAGGATCAGAAACCGGACATCACCAGCATGATCGACGCGCTCGTCAAGAAGGCGGAAGGGGCGTTGGAAGCGTACATGCAGCTTGACCAGGAACAAATCGACGGTATTGTGCACGCCATGACGCTAGCGGGACTGGACAACCACCTAAGCTTAGCGAAGCTCGCCTACGAAGAAACCGGACGCGGCGTATTGGAAGACAAGGTCATCAAGAACATGTTCGCAACCGAATACATCTACCACAGCATCAAGAACGAAAAGACAGTGGGCGTGGTTGCAGAAAACGAGCTGGAAGGTTATGTAGAAGTAGCGGAACCCGTGGGCGTGATTGCGGGTGTTACACCGGTGACCAACCCAACCTCCACCACGCTGTTTAAATGCCTGATTTCCGCAAAGACCCGTAACCCCATTATATTCGCGTTCCACCCCTCCGCACAGAAATGCTCAAGCGAAGCTGCGCGCATCGTGCGAAACGCCGCCGTCAAGGCTGGTGCGCCGAAAAACTGTATCCAGTGGGTAGAAATACCCTCCCTTGAGGCGACCAACGTGCTGATGAACCACCCCGGCGTTGCGCTCATATTGGCGACCGGCGGCTCTGGCATGGTGCGCTCCGCCTACAGCGCGGGAAAACCCGCCCTTGGCGTGGGCCCAGGCAACGTGCCCTGCTATATCAACAAAAACGTGGACGTGGAGCGCGCCTGCAACGACCTCATACTCTCCAAGACGTTTGACAACGGTATGATCTGCGCCTCGAGCAGGCAGTGATCGTGGACCGCGAAATTTCCGTGCAGTTTGAAGAGACCATGAAGAAGTATTCCTGCTACTTCCTCAACGACGAAGAGACGGATAAGGTGGCAAAGTACGTCATCAACGTGGAAAAGCTGATGGTCAACCCCGCTGTTGTCGGCAAACCCGCGGCCTGGATTGCGGAACAGGCGGGAGTTGCAGTCCCCGCGGATACCAAGATACTGCTCGCGAAGCTCCCCCGTCCCTCCCGTGAATTCCCGCTTTCCTTGGAAAAGCTCTCCCCTGTACTTGCCTACTTTGTCGTGGAAGACGACAAGCAGGGCTTCGCGTACGCGCAAAAAATGCTGGAGCTTGGCGGCCTTGGCCATTCTGCCGTCATCCACTCCAACGACGAACTGCTCTGCAAGGCTTACGGCGAAGCCATGAAGGTCGGCCGCGTGATTGCGAACTCCCCCTCCTCACACGGCGCGATTGGCGATTTGTACAACACCAACACGCCGTCGCTGACGCTTGGATGTGGCTCGTTCGGACGTAACTCCACGACCTCCAACGTGTCCTCCGTCAACCTTATCAACAAAAAGCGAATCGCCCAGAGGAAAGTGAATATGCAATGGTTTAAAATACCGCCCAAGATCTACTTTGAGGAGAACTCCGTGCAATATCTGGAGCACATGCCCAATATCAGCCGTGCGTTCATCGTGACCGACCCGATGATGGTGCAACTCGGCTACGTGGATAAAGTGCTCTACTACCTGCGCAAGCGTCAGATCTACTGCCACAGCGAAATTTTCTCTGAAGTGGAGCCTGATCCTTCCGTAGATACCATCATGCGCGGCGTCAGGGCCATGAACGTCTTCCAACCGGACGTCATTATCGCTTTGGGCGGCGGCTCCGCGATAGACGCGGCAAAGGGCATGTGGCTGTTCTACGAATATCCGGATACGTCGTTCGACGGCCTGCGGCTTCGGTTCCTCGATATCCGCAAGCGAGCCTTCCATTTCCCCAACCTGGGCAAGAAGACGCAGATGGTGGCCATCCCCACCACATCCGGCACGGGTTCGGAAGTAACTTCCTTCTCCGTCATCACGGACAAGGCGAACGGAAACGTGAAGTACCCGTTGGCGGATTACGAGCTGACGCCGGACGTGGCGATTATAGACCCGCAGTTTGTACGTACGCTCCCTAAATCCATCGTTGCCGATACCGGCATGGACGTGCTGACCCACGCGATTGAGGCGTATGTATCCATACTCGCATCCGACTATACGAACGGCCTTGCCATAAAGGCCATCGAGCTGGTGTTCAAGTATCTGTACCGCTCCTACAGCGACCCCAACGATACCGTGGCCCGCGAAAAAATGCACAACGCTTCCTGCATCGCGGGTATGGCGTTCACCAACGCGTTTTTAGGCATCAACCACTCCCTGGCGCACAAGCTGGGCGGCGAGTTCCACATCCCGCACGGCCGCGCAAACGCGGTGCTTCTGCCGCACGTCATCGCCTACAACGCACAGAAGCCCACCAAGTTTGCCGCATTCCCCAAGTACGGCAAGTTTGTGGCGGATGCCCGCTACGCACAGATCGCGCGGTACCTGGGCTTCCCCGGCACGACCGAGGCAGAGCAGATCGAGAGCCTCATCAGGGAAGTCAAAAACCTGATGCAGAAGATGAACATGCCGCTTTCCATCAAGGACTGCGGCGTGGACGAGGCCTCTTTCCTCTCCAAGGCGCCTATCCTTGCGGAACGGGCGTTTGAGGATCAGTGCACCACCGCGAACCCCCGCTACCCGCTGATCAGCGAGCTTGCGGAAATCTATAAAAAGGCGTATTACGGGGAATAAAGGTAATCGGACAGCAGGAAATGGCGCTCCACAACGGAGCGCCATTTTCGTATAGAAATCCATTCATTACAGGAACAGTTTCAGAATAACCAACAGCACTACGCCTGGTACGCCGAATATGCCTGTGACAAGGGCATTAACGGCGTTAAGCGGCAACGTAAAATCAAACAACGCACCGCCTATGAGGTTGATAAGTGTAAGAACAATAAACCCGACGATGCTGCTGAATATGAGCTTGCCGATCCATTTGAGCGGAACGACCAGCACCATGGCCAGCACATAGAGCACCACAAGCCCCGCCGCAAATGCAAGCAGTATCCCTACGACATCCATACCCTCACCCCATCCAAGCATATGCACGGGCGGGGCAGGCTATGCCGCGCGCCGTACCGTTTAGCCGTCCATGTTGTGTCCGGCATTGCGCAAAAGATAAATATAGCGCTTCTTCGCGGCTTCCATGCCGTAAACGGCGTAATCCACCAGTTCCGGGTCCGAAACGCTTTCAAAATAGGCCGTAGCCTTTTTCCAATCCTC
>JAEYSE010000019.1 GCA_023435025.1 Bacillota bacterium | reverse complement strand
TGACGCGGCCGCGACGGCGGTTCATATCGCCAATGACGTCGCCCATGTATTCATCCGGCACAAGCACATCCACGCGGTAGATCGGCTCGATCAGCGCAGGGCTGGCCTTTGCGCACGCGGCCTTATAAGCAAGGCGGGCGGCCGATTTGAACGCGACTTCCTTGGAATCTACGGGGTGGTACTTGCCGTCAAACAGCGTGGCCTTGACGCCCACCATGGGGTAGCCGGCAAGTACGCCGCGCTGCAAGGCTTCACGCGTTCCCTTTTCTACGGCAGGAACATATTCTCTGGGTACCACGCCACCAACGATGGCGTTCACAAATTCAAAGTCGCCACCGGGCAGGGGCTCAAAGCGCATCTGCACCACGCCGAACTGGCCGGAACCACCGGTCTGCTTCTTATGCTTGCCTTCGGCTTCCGCGGTGCTGCGGATGGTTTCACGGTAGGGCACCTTCGGGTCCACAAGCTGCGCTTCCACGTTGAACTTGTTCTTGAGCTTGCCGCAAATGACGTCCAGATGCATTTCGCCCAGGCCGGAAATCAGCACGTCGCCGGTTTCGGCGTTCTTCTCAAGGGACATCGTCGGGTCTTCTTCCTTTAAGCGGTTGAGGCCTGCGATGATCTTGTCTTCCTCACCCTGCTTCTTGGCGGTAACAGCCAGGCTGATGCAGGGCTGCGGGAATTCGATCTGCTCAAATATCACGGGAGCAGCTTGGTCGCACAGCGTATCGCCGGTGTTGGTGAACTGCAGCTTTGCCATCGCGCCGATATCACCCGCAGAGAGCTTATCCACGTTGATGAGCTTCTTGCCGCGCATAATATAGACCGCGCCCGGCTTTTCCGCCTTTTCCGCATTGGAGTTATAGGCGGAAAGCTCTGCGGAGAGAGATCCGGAGTAAACTTTGAGGATGGAGATCTTGCCAACGAAGGGGTCAGCTACGGTCTTGATGACCTGGGCCGCAAACTTGCCGTCCTGCTTGATTTCCACATCCGCATTCGTCTTTGCGTTCTTTGCCTTGCGGGCCTTCAACTGGTCGGCGGTGGGCATGTAGTGAATGAGGTTCTCAATCAGCGCCCTGACGCCAATGTTGGGCTGGGCGGCACAGCAGCACACGGGGGTGACAACGCCTTCTCTGACGCCTGCGCACAGGCCGGAAACGACTTCTTCCTGCGTAAGCTCTTCGCCCTCGAAGTATTTTTCCATGAGCGTTTCGTCGCCTTCGGCTGCGGCTTCAATCAGCGCTTCGCGGATGGATTCCGCTTCAGACTGCAGCGCAGCGGGAATGGCGATTTCTTTTTCGCCCTTACCGTCAAAGAGCTTGGCCTTCATGGTCACGATATCGACATAGCCCTTGAACGCGCCGCCTTCCACGATGGGAAGCTGTATGGCGACCGCGCTGGGGCCGAACTTTTCGCGTATTGCGGCGTAGACCTTGCCAAAGTTCGCGTTTTCACGATCCATCTGGTTGACGACGATCATGCGCGCCTTGTTGGCCTTTTTGCACATCTCGAACGCCTTTTCAGCGCCTACGACAGGGCCGGACACTGCGCCCACTACGATCAGAGCGGAATCCGCCAACGTCATGCCCTCAACAACTTCCCCGTAGAAATCAAAAAACCCAGGCGCGTCGATCACATTGACTTTATTGCCATTCCATTCAAACGGCGCAAGCGCTGCGCCAATCGAAATGGTGCGGCGGGTTTCTTCCGGGTCATAGTCCGTGGTGGTGGTACCATCCTCCACACGGCCCATACGGTCGAGCAGCCCGGCATTAAAAAGCATGGCCTCGGTCAGCGTGGTCTTACCCTCGCCGCCATGCCCGAATATGCCAATGTTGCGGATTTTGTTCGCAGTGTACTCTTTCATGCGTGCAGTTCCCCCTGTAAAATTAGGTTGTATTGCTGATGTTGAAAGCGCCTGCCGCAGGTCTTACACAAAGCTATTATGAAGTATTTCTTTATGAAAGGCTCATCCTTGAGGCTGAACGCCCAATTTCTATCTTATTGTATCAGCGAAGTCTTTCTTTGTAAACCGTTTTTGCCCCGATGCGACGGATGGATGACGCTTTCTGTGGAGTGAAATACCGTTTGCATCACCCCATAGGGTGTGCGATAATGGACAAGATCATTCACATAAGCCAAGGAGGTAAAGCGCATGTTCATAAAGCGCGACCCGGAGCCTAAGCAGCCGCGCCTGCAGGGCGAAGATTTTGATATCTTCCCCACCCTTGACGACGAGGACCTGAAACGCCCCGCCAGAGAGGAAGAAGACGCCCCCGCCGCGGAACCGGTAGAGCCTGTTGACGATACCCCGCCCGAGCCCACCGATTTTGAAAAGAAAATCGCGGACATACCGGACGATAAGTGGAAGAAGTACCAGATCATCGCGGGCGTTGCGATGGGCATATTGAGCTCCGCCAGCATCATGGTGCTGGGCCGAATGGAATCGATCGGCTCCATGGGCCTGATACTTGCGGCTGTGCTCGCGTTGTTCCTGCCCAACATGCTGGAAAAGAAGGGCGGCAGGAGAATTCCCGTGCTGCGCACGACACTGATTATCGCGCTGGTCATCTCCATGGGCCTTTTCGCGTTCTACGGGTTTGTGTTAAACCCCGGCTACTTCGTGCCCACCGCGACGCCTGCCGCGACCGCAGCGCCAACGGCTTCGGCCACTCCAGCGCCGTAAACTGATATGTTAAGTAAAATCGCGCCGAATTTTCGGCGCGATTTTGTTTCCTCCCCCTGTCGCTTATCGAGGAAATGGTATGGATCATCTGCAGGCAACGCCGGGTTGGCGGTTATTGACCCCAAAAATGCCAATATATCGTGCGCAAAAGTTGGCGCAATACGCCACGCAATTCTTGGAGCCGGCGCTTCAATCCTTTCCTGAACTCAAAGAACCGATCTATCTGACGCTGCGTAACCACGGCTTTATTGGGAGAACAGAACCGTATTACTGTATCGTCGTGAATGAAAGCATTTTAGACAACGGCCCGGAATGGAAAATTCGGTTTTGCACGGCCTATCTTCTGATGTATTTTGTTCAAAGTAAAGCGGGCATTGCGCTGCTTCCGCATGCCACCAGCGCATTTCTAAACAGGCAAGCAACTTTCTTTACGCTTATCCGTGGCTTTGCATATGACTTTTTAAAAGTATTCCAAGCGGATTGCAGCAGGGCTTCCTGCGATTTTAGCGATTCCTTTTCCAAAATACGGTGCGGCAAGCTATTCTACCAGCCCTGCAAGCTGTATACGGATGCGCAGTTAAAAGCGATGGCCCTTTTTCTCCAGGAGCAAGGTGCAAAATATAGCCTTCTTGATTGCACAGATTATGAAGCAGCGCTCAGCCGCATCCTATCCGAGGCAAACAAAGAGCTTCTATTACAGGAACAAACTCATTAAAAAGCAAAGGCGGAGCAGGGTTTCTGTTCCGCCTTTTTGATCAATTTTATATCGTCTCAATCATCCCACTGGCTACGGTATTTTTCCATGATGCCGCGAAGCAGCGTGGCCTGCGCGGGCGGCGTATATGTAATGGCGTTTGCCCCCGCCTCCAATGTGAGCGCGATGCTGTCCACCGTGACCCCGCCCGTGGCGATAATGGGCACGTAGGGGTATTCCTTTCTGATTTGCTGGACAATCGCCGCCGTATTTGGCCCGCCGGACACGTTGAATATATCCGTTCCGGCCTCCAGCCTTGCCCGGATGTCCGTATGCTCGGATGCGACGGTAACCACAACGGGGATATCGATGATGCGCTTTAGGCCTTCTATGGTTTCGTTGGGCGTGGGCGCGTTGACCACGACGCCCATCGCGCCCTGAAACTCCGCATCCTGCGCGATATTGAGCGTGCGTTTGCCGCCCGTAATGCCGCCTCCCACGCCGCAGAATACCGGCACATCCGCCACGGCCATAATGGCGTGGGTAATGGCAGGCTGCGGCGTAAAGGGATAAACCGCGATAATTGCGTTGGCGTTAATATTTTTAATAATGGCGACATCGGTCGTAAACGCCAGGGATTTAATGAGCTTACCGAATATGCTGATGCCCGTAGCCTGCTTGATAATCTCCGGTACCTTGATCATGTGGCTGCGCAACGTGCCATCCAGCTCAGGTACATAACGATGATCTTCCAAATGAACTTCCTCCTTCCTGTGATGATGCCCTAAAAAACGCCGGTCAGCAGCAGGACTCTGCCGCCTGTAAAAAAGCTGTATATAACGGTACGTTAAAAAGCTCCGACGATTTGCACTCTTTATAATTCTTGAACGGTTTTCAATTTCCTGCTTGAGCAATTGCGGCTTTTTTGTAAAACCCATGCTTTACAAATAGTATGCAATACTCTTTGCGTTTTCACAAGCGGTGTCGTTCGACACGTTTCGCTGTGTTTAATGTAAACAAAAAATGCCCGCACGAATATGCGCGGGCATGGAAAATTTAATTTGCACTTTAATGCGTATACATCTGCTTATATGGGTTCGCGGTATCGGCGGTTAGCACAAAGAAGTCGTGCGCGAGGATTTCAGCAAGGTCAAGGCTGAATATTTCACAATACTCCTTCAACTGCTTGGCGATATGGGCTTTGTCCTTATCGTCCGCTATCCGCGCCGTCACCTGCTTGGGAAGATCTCGCGGAAGCTCCTTTGTGCGCAAGTAGATTGACCCGCCGTGTATGCCCGTGCCACAGAAGTACCCGACCGGGGACTTGCCTTCCGAGTTCAGTCCCAGCACGTATATTTCGCCGCCCGCCTGATATTCCCCAAGGAAGCTGCCCGCGCGCCCGCCGACTACGATGAGCGGCCGCTTTTCCGCGTATGCCTTCATATGCACGCCGCAGCGATAGCCGGTGTTGCCGCGCACATATATTTTGCCACCGCGCATGGAGTATCCCGTGGCGTCGCCCGCGGAGCCATGGACGATAATGCGTCCGTCGTTCATGGTATCGCCGGTAGCGTCCTGCGCGTTCTGCTCTAGCTCCACCGTCGCCCCGTCCATGTACGCGCCCAGGGCGTTGCCGGGGATGCCCCGCACCCTGATGTATTTGTCCTTCAGGCCGTTGGCGAGATACCGTTGCCCCATGCAGGACGTGATCAAAATGTCTTTTTCCTGCGCCTCATGCAGCTTTTCGTTAAGCGCACGGAATTGCATGCCTTTTGCGTCGATTGTAATCATTGTACACCTCCAAGCTGCCTTTTACGCTCGGCTTTGGAAAACGCCATGAGCTGCGGCTTTTCGCATATCAGTTCGAAGTCTATGGATGAAAGCGGCGTCCTGTTTCGGATTAATGCCGTATAGATACCCGTACGCTCCACATTGCCTATGATGATAAAGCCTTTGAGCAAGTCATCCTCATAAAACAGGCGCTTGTAATCGCCCCCTGCACTGAACACGGCATCCTGCCCGATATAACTGCCCGCCATCGTCATATGGAGCCCCCACAAAGAGGTCGCGTTGAGCGGGATGGCCCTGTCAAATACCAGCTCGCCACCCGCCATCCGGTTGCCTGCGGCTTCGCCCTGCATGTACGCATTGGGCAATAACGCAAGGATGCGATTTGTGCCGTTTGAAATATCATAGCTTTCGGCGCAATCGCCCGCCGCGTAAACATCAGGGAGCGTGGTCAGGCCTGCGGCATCCGTTTTGATGCCCCGGTTGACCTCGCCGCCCGCGGCTTTAATTAGCTCCACCTCCGGCCGCACGCCCGCGGCGACCACCAGCGTGGTAAACGGGATGCGCCTGCCATCGGTTAACAGCATCTCTCTGCCTGTAAACGAGTCTATGCTGACGCCAAGATGCAGCGTGATCCCCTGCGCCTCGATATGCCGCGTTACCACTTCGGCTCCGCCTTCGTCGAGTACGCTCGGCAGCACCTGCTGCGCCATATCAACGATTGTGATGTGCTTGACCTTGCGGCTGATGCCCTCCGCGCATTTGAGGCCAATAAGCCCCGCGCCGATGATGAGAACTTCGCTCTCCCCGTCCACTTCCGCGTCCAGCTTGAGCGCGTCGTCCAGCGTCAAAAACGTATGGTAGCCGCCCACGGTGTCGAGGCCATTGATGGGCGGGACGAATGGGCGGGAACCGGTGGCGACAAGCAGCTTCTCATACGAAAACGTGCTGCCGTCGTCAAGCGTCACGGTATGCGAGTTGGCATCCAGCGATACCGCAGATTTTCCCGCAAGCAGCACGCAGCCGTTCTTTTCGTAAAATTCCTTCGGCCTGTACGCCATGCGTTCCCGGTCGGTCTTACCCAGCAGCAAGTAGGAAATGAGCGGGCGGGAATACACAGGGTAGGGCTCCCGGCCCACCACGGTGATCTCCCCTTCCCTATCCACGCGGCGGATACCCTCAATACAGCCGATCGCGGCGATGGAGTTGCCTATGATGACATATTTCATATTTACCTCTCCTCAAACACGATGGCCTTGTTGGGGCAGCCGGACACGCAGGCGGGCTCTCCATACGAATTCTTGGTGCATAGCTCGCACTTCTGCATGGGACCATCCACTGAGGGCATGATCGCCCCGTAGGGGCAGGACAGCACACAGGTGTAGCATGCCATGCATTTTTCTGTATTGATGGCAATCAACCCTTCTTCTATCGTCAGCGCGCCGGAAATGCACGCCTTGACGCACAGCGGCTCCGTACAGTGCCTGCACGCCACGGCAAAGAAGATATCCCCGCTTTCCTCAATTTTGATGCGCGGGTTGATGCGGACATCCTTGAGGGCCTTTGCCATATCCTTTTCGCCGGAGTTGGCGAACGCGCAGTTGTATTCGCAAAGGTGGCAGCCTAGACACCACTGTTCGTTGACAAATATACGCTTCATGCTACTGCCCCCCTTACTCGCCCGCGTGCTTGATGCCGAGTATTTCAAGCTCTTTTTCGGTCAGGCCCACGCCCCTTAGCATCAGCCGGTTGCCGCGCATGGCCTCTATGGAATTGATGCCCATGCCGCCCATCATCTCCTTGACCTCATGCGTATAGGCGGTGATGAGGTTTATGAGCCGCTCCGCGCCGATTTCCGGGTTCAGGCGCTTTACAAGGTCCGGCCTCTGGGTGGCAATACCCCAGTTGCATTTGCCCAAGTGGCAGGTACGGCACAGATGGCAGCCCAAGGCCAGAAGCGGAGCGGTCGCCATATACACGGCGTCAGCGCCCAAACAGATGGCCTTTACGACATCCGCGCTGTTGCGTATGCTTCCGCCGACCACGATGGAAACATCCGAACGGATGCCCTCTTCCCGCAAGCGTTGGTCCACGCTCGCCAGCGCAAGCTCTATGGGGATGCCGACATTGTCCCGAATACGGGTGGGCGCAGCACCCGTGCCGCCTCGGAAGCCGTCTATGGCGATGATATCCGCGCCGCTCCGGGCAATGCCGCTTGCAATTGCGGAAACATTGTGCACCGCGGCGATTTTGACAATCACCGGCCGCTCGTAATGCGTGGCCTCTTTTATGGAGTACACGAGCTGCCGCAAATCCTCGATGGAGTAGATGTCATGGTGTGGCGCGGGAGAGATCGCATCCGTGCCTTTCGGGATCATGCGGGTCTTTGCGACATCGCCCACGATTTTGGAGCTGGGCAAATGCCCGCCGATGCCCGGCTTTGCGCCCTGCCCCATCTTAATTTCAATCGCCGCACCCGCCTTCAAATATTCCGGGTGTACGCCGAAGCGGCCGGACGCGACCTGTACGATGGTATGCGGACCATACTTATAGAAGTCTTCATGCAGGCCGCCCTCGCCGGTGTTGTAGTAGATGCCCAGACGCTCTGCTGCCATAGCCAAGCTGTGGTGCGCGTTGTAGGAGATGGAGCCAAAGCTCATAGCAGAGAATAGAATGGGTGTGGAAAGCGAAAGCTGCGGTTCCATTTTGGTTATGATCTTGCCGTTCTCATCCCTCCGGATACCTGCTGGCTTTTTGCCGAGGAACGTGCGCGTTTCCATCGGCTCGCGCAGCGGGTCGATGGATGGGTTTGTCACCTGAGACGCGTTGATGAGTATTTTATCCCAATAGACGGGATAATTCTTGGGCGTTCCCATGGAGGAAAGCAGCACGCCGCCCGAACCCGCCTGTTTATAAATGTCCGTAATCGCCTCGCTGGACCAGTTGGAGTTTTCCTTAAACACGTGGTCAGACTTCGTGATTTTGAGCGCACGGGTCGGGCAGAGCGACACGCAGCGGTGGCAGTCCACGCACTTGCTGTCGTCCGCGGTCATGACGCCCGCGGCTTCGTCGTATTGGTGCACCTCGTTGGCGCACTGCCGCTCGCAGACCCGGCAGGCGATACAGCGGGTAAAATTGCGTACGACTTCATATTCCGGATATTGAAAATTGATAGGCATGAATAAACCTTCCCTTCCGCTAGACGACTTTCGCCATCGCCTCGGGCTTGAGCCGCACAATGACAGGCTCGCCGCCACGCGGCGCCCAAAGCTCTTCTACATCCGGTTCGACCGCGCGGATGCCGCATTCCTCGCTTGCGAGGTATACGCGCTCTCCTTTGCGCGCCGCAACCATGGAGCGAAGCTTGAGCCTATCGTTTAGTGCCATGAGCCCGCCGTTAAAGCCGACCAGTATGGAAAAGGGGCCGGTGATGAGCAAGCTTGCGAATGCGTTTCTTAAATATGTCAGGCGCTCTCGTTTCTCATCCTCCATGCGGGAGATGGTGGACCAGAAGGGTGCTGCTATGACGTTTGCGACCTCGTTTAATTCCATGCCCTGCTTGCGCGTGAGATAATCCAGGATATAGGAGATAACCTCCGTATCCGTCTGCAGCGTGCAGGAGTAGCCGAACATTTCAATGAACCTGCGGTTGGCGTCGTAGGAGGAGATTTCTCCGTTGTGCACCACGGTATAATCGAGCATGCCAAACGGGTGCGCACCACCCCACCAGCCCGGGGTGTTTGTGGGGTAACGGCCGTGCGCCGTCCAGCAGTAACCTTCATATTCTTCCAAGCGGTAATAACGTCCAACGTCCTCCGGATACCCCACGGCCTTGAATACGCCCATGTTTTTCCCGCAGGAAAATACATAAGCGCCGCTGATCTCTGTGTTGATTTTCATTACGCTTCTAACGATAAACTCGTTTTCATCAAGCTGGCTACTTGCAAGCCTAGTGGGCAAGGGACGCAAAAAATA
>JAEYSE010000122.1 GCA_023435025.1 Bacillota bacterium | reverse complement strand
CCATTACGGGTTGTTAGCTCAGTTGGTAGAGCACCTGACTCTTAATCAGGGTGTCCAGGGTTCGAGCCCCTGACGACCCACCAAACAAAAAAGCCTCCAGCGTTGCTGGAGGCTTTTTGTTTGGCTTTATTGAAGGGGGCTTGAAGCCGCGTTAAGAAAACGCTCCAGTGGAGCGTATTTAGCGGCCGGGATTTCGGCCCAGGCCGTCTTGCGCCATGCGCAGCATAAGCAAGGCGTGCCGATGGCCGAAATCGAATCCCTGACGACCGGCAACTCCGAATACATCTTTTAGCTTTGTATTTCTCGAAGGGCGGAAAAGAAAACGCCACAGTGCGGCGTTTTCCCGCCCCGCGGAGCGGCCATCGGAGGGAGATGCCTTCAGGCACTAGGTCTGCGCACCATCGCAGCCCGACCAGGCCGCGAACGGCAGGAGATAAGCGCAGGGCCCCTGGCGGCCAAGCAGGTATCCGTATGATTGTATGGACACCCGTTTTCTGTATACAATCAATATTGTAACGTCCTTCGGCAGCGTTGCCTGCGTACGAATATCTGCGCTATAATAGCCCTACAAAACCGCAAGGGAGGAACTTTTAATTGGATCGCGGAATTACGGCTATAGAAGGCATTCTGGTCGGCCATTGGACCAATGAAGAGGCAAAGACCGGTTGTACCGCCATCCTATGCCCCAAGGGGGCCGTTGCGGGCGTCGATGTGAGGGGAGCGGCGCCCGGTACGCGTGAAACAGACTTGTTGCGCGGTTGCAATCTGGTGGACCTCATTCATGCTGTCATGCTCTCAGGCGGCAGTGCATATGGATTAGATGCGGCCTCGGGTGCTATGCAGTATCTGGAAGAACGGAAAATAGGCTTGGACGTAGGGGTTGGCGTGGTGCCAATTGTGCCCGCCGCCGTGCTGTTTGACCTTGCGGTTGGCTCACCCTCCGTCCGGCCAGGAAAAGAAGAAGGGTATATCGCATGCGCAACAGCTTCCAATCAGGCTGCGCTTTCGGGGAAGGTCGGCGCGGGTACGGGTGCAACGGTTGGGAAATCCTTTGGAATGGAATTTTCCGTATCCGGTGGGATCGGCTCAAGCTGCATCGAACTGCCGGGAGGTATTCTGGTGTGCGCGCTTGCGGTTGTCAATGCGGTGGGGGATATCTATGAACATCATACCGGCAGACTTCTTGCGGCGGCTAAAAAGGACGGCGTCATGATACCGTGTATGGAGCATTTGGGCGAGATTGCTCAGATTTTAGCTGGTACGAATACCACGCTTGGGGTAATTGCCACAAATGCGGCCCTGACGCGGGAGGAAGCCAATAAAATGGCTGCGATCGCGCATGACGGACTTGCGCTCTCCATCCGTCCCGTGCATACAATGATGGATGGAGATACCATATTTGCGCTTTCGACCGGAGAACACAGGCAGTTCTCTTTTCAAGGTATGCTTGCGGCTGCGGCGGAAGCCATGGCGCTTGCGGTTGAACATGCATTTGTTTGACTTTAAAGTTGTGACAGGATACAATAATATGGCGTTCCGAACGGCCCGTTGCTACAACAGGAACTTTGGAACGCCCGGCTATATTAACTTGGAGGAGTATGCATGGTTGTTGGTACCGGCATTGATGTGATAGAAGTAGAACGCATCAAAAGGGCTGCGATCCAGAACGCTTTTTTGGAACGGATATTCACCCAGAACGAACGGCAGTATTACAAGAAGTGCGGTGAGGACGCGCAGACGCTTTCGGGCATGTTCGCGGCCAAGGAAGCGACCGCAAAGGCGCTTGCCGCAGGGTTCAACGGAATTGGTTGGCGAGATATTGAGATTTTACACGACGATTTGGGCAAGCCCTATGTACAGCTTTGGAACTCCGCTAAAACGCGAATGGAAAGCATGGGGGGGCGCGCCATACATATCAGTATATCTCACATTAAGACCTTAGCGATTGCGCAGGCCATATTAGAAGAATAAACGGGTTTATAGTTAATCTGCAGGCGGGTATAAGAACCCGCTTTTTTTAATTTTAAAAATCATCACAATTGTCTTTTTTTTTACAAAGTCGTATGCTACAATAAGTTTGCTATGATATTTTTATATCAATGATAGATGTATAGTCAATCAGGCAAGTTTATAGTTGGGAGGAACGTTCAGTATGCCCACCATCGTAGGAAGGCAAAAGGAGCTCGAACGGCTGGATGCCGTGATTACGAAATGGAAAGACGAGCAGGGCGGCCTTTTGCCAATCATGCAGCAAGCTCAGGACATTTGTGGCTGTCTGGATGAGGAAGTGCAGCGCTTTATTTCCGAAAAAGCCGGCGTACCCATGAGCACCATATACGGCGTAGCCACATTCTATTCCCAGTTTACACTGCAACCCAAGGGAGTCTATAAAATTGGCATGTGCCTTGGCACCGCATGTTATGTTCGTGGAGCCGCGAAGGTGATGGAGGCGCTGGAAAAGGAACTAAAAGTTGCAGTGGGCGCTACTACAGCGGACGGCCTGTTTACGCTTGAAGCAATGCGCTGCATCGGCTGCTGCGGCCTGGCGCCCGCCATGATGGTGAACGACGAAGTCTATGGCAGGCTCGCTCCCGCTGACATCCCCGGCATCATTGAGAAGTATCGCAAGAAAGGGTAACTCCTTTTTATGATGATGAAGGAGATTTCGCTTCATGCGCTCGACATTATACAGAACTCCGTTGCCGCGCACGCCACGCTCATTGAAATAGAACTTTGTGTGGATCACGCACAGGACCGCATGGCTCTTTCCATTGCAGACAACGGATGCGGCATGACGGAAACGTTCCAGCGCGAGGTTCTTGATCCCTTCGTCACCAGCAGAACCACGCGCAAGGTGGGCCTTGGCATCCCCATGTTTAAAGCTGGAGCCGAAGCCGCAGGAGGCGCATTTTCTCTTAAGTCAACATGCGGGGTAGGGACGCGGATAGAAGCGAGTTACCAGATCTCTCATTGGGACCGTCCGCCCCTAGGCGATATGGCGGAAACTCTATACGCAAGCATACTTTGTAATGAAAAAGTGGATTTTGTATTTGCGTATAAGGTGGATGGCAAAAGCTTTCGGGCTGATACGCGGGAAGTCAAGACCATACTGGGGGGCGTTCCCCTCCATATGCCCGAGGTATCCGCCTGGCTTAAGGAATATTTATATGAAGGTATTGAAGCATTAAACGGAGGTGTTTGATATGAAGACTATACAGGAGTTGGAAGCCATCCGGAATAAAACGCTCGAAACCATCAACCTCAGAAAAGAATCTGAAGGTACACGGGTCGTTGTAGGAATGGCGACCTGCGGCATTGCGGCGGGCGCCCGCCCGGTTCTTACCGCCTTTATGGACGAGGTCGCCAAAAGGAACCTGCATCATGTCGTTGTGGCGCAGACTGGATGTATTGGCGTTTGCAGGCTGGAGCCGATCGTAGAGGTATACAAGCCCGGCGAGGAAAAAGTGACCTATGTGAAGGTCGTTCCGGATATGGTGGGCAGGATCGTAACGGATCATATCGTAAACGGCAAGATTGTGAACGAATACACCATCGGCTATTACGAAACGCGCACCCATTGATGCAAACAAAGGAGGATTGAACCGTCATGGAGTATTTTCGTTCACAGGTATTGTGTTGTACCGGTACCGGATGTACCTCCTCGGGGTCCCGCAGCATCATTCAGGCGTTTGAAGAGGAAATTTTAAACGCAGGTCTGGAGAGGGAAATCAAGGTCGTACCCACCGGCTGCTTCGGTTTGTGTGAAAAAGGTCCCGTCGTAATCATTTACCCTGAAGGCTCTTTCTACAGCCACATCAAAGTGGAGGATGTAAAGCGTATCGTTTCCGAGCATCTCATGAAAGGCCGTATCGTGCGCGACCTTCTGTATTCGGAAAGTGTGGACAAAGACCAGAACATCCGCTCTTTGAACGAAGTGGATTTTTATAGAAAGCAGCGTCGCGTTGCGTTGCGCAACTGCGGCGTCATTGACCCCGAAAACATTGAAGAATACATTGCCTTTGACGGTTACAAAGCGCTTGCGAAGTGTTTGACGGAGTTAACACCGGAAGAGGTGGTGGATGTCGTCAAGCGTTCGGGCTTGCGCGGGCGCGGGGGCGGAGGATTTCCTACGGGTATTAAGTGGGGCCTTGCCCAAAAACCGAAAAGCGATGTGAAATACGTTTGCTGCAACGCGGACGAAGGCGACCCTGGCGCATTTATGGACCGTTCGGTACTTGAAGGCGACCCGCACGCGGTGCTCGAAGCCATGGCCATCGCAGGCTATGCCATAGGCGCACAGCAGGGCTATATCTATGTACGCGCGGAATATCCGATCGCCGTTAAGCGCCTGCGTATCGCCGTTGCCCAAGCGCGCGAATACGGTCTGTTGGGTAAAAATATATTTGGGACCGACTTCAATTTTGATATCGATCTTCGCCTTGGCTCGGGCGCGTTTGTCTGCGGAGAGGAAACTGCGCTGTTGGCCTCCATCGAAGGCGGCCGCGGCGAACCGCGTCCTCGTCCCCCGTTCCCGGCGGTCAAGGGGCTGTTTGGCAAGCCAACGCTTCTTAATAATGTGGAAACCTACGCGAACATTCCGCAGATCATATTGAACGGAGCGGAGTGGTTTGCCGCTATGGGCACCGAGAAGAGCAAAGGCACCAAGGTGTTTGCGCTCGGCGGAAAAATTAACAATACAGGGCTAGTGGAAGTACCCATGGGCACTTCGCTGCGCGACATCATATACGAAATCGGCGGCGGCATCCCGCAGGATAAGAAGTTCAAGGCCGCGCAGACCGGCGGGCCTTCCGGCGGTTGTATCCCAGCAGAACATTTGGATATCCCCATCGATTACGACAACCTCATCGCCATCGGCTCCATGATGGGCTCGGGCGGCATGATCGTCATGGATGAGGACAACTGCATGGTGGACATCGCAAAATTCTTTTTGGAGTTCACCGTGGACGAATCCTGCGGAAAATGCCCGCCCTGCCGAATTGGCACGCGGCGCATGTATGAAATGCTCACCGAAATCACCGAAGGCCGCGGCAAGCCCGGCGATATTGAAAAGCTGGAACGGCTTGCAAAGAATATCAAGGCTTCGGCGCTCTGCGGCCTGGGACAGACGGCCCCCAACCCCGTGCTTTCTACCATCCGGTACTTCCGGGACGAATACGAGGCGCATATTAATGAAAAACGCTGCCCTGCAGGCGTTTGCAAGGCGCTGATGTCCTACACGATCGATCCCGCAAAATGCCGCGGATGCAGCCTGTGCTCCCGTGTCTGCCCGGTAGGCGCGATAGAGGGCGAGATCAAAAAGCCCTATGTCATTGATCAGGCGAAATGCATCAAGTGCGGTACCTGCATGGAAAAGTGCAAGTTTGACGCCATCGTGCACGCATAAATTCAGCGCGTTTTGAGAATGCCATGCCCGATGTCTCAGAGACTTTGCCCATGAAAACCCAAGGGCTCATCCCTTGGGAATCCCTTTCCCGGAAACGTCCCTGATAGGACGTTTCCGAGCATGGGTTTTTAGGGGCTTTCCGTAGGAAAGCGGGGTTCGTTGCCCGAAGGACAAAAACCCATCCTGTGAAAAGGTTTCAGTACCCTAGGTACCTTGCTTACGACCCTAAGCGGGGTTTGGAGGCAGAGCCTCAAGTAAGCCACTTTAAAGTCCGCTCATACCAAGCGGGCTTTTTTCTATCCCAGTTATAGCTAAATGGCAAGCAAAACGCTTGCGCTGAAAGAAAAAAGAAGGTAAAATCACATGGTAGCGGCCTGTCCTTTTGGGCCGCCTTTTGAGAGTGCCTGCCGGACTTAAGGCGGGTTTATTAGAAAGGGGATTAATCTTCATGCGGAACCTGACCTCCCGCGAGCTTCGTCAGTTATACCTGGATTTCTTTCGTGAAAAGGGGCATGCGGTGATCGACAGCGCCTCGCTCATACCCGAAAACGACCCGACCGTATTGTTCACCACGGCCGGCATGCATCCGCTTGTTCCGTACCTGATGGGAGAAAAGCACCCTGCCGGCAACCGCCTGGTGGATGTACAAAAATGTGTGCGCACAGGCGATATCGACGAGGTAGGGGACACCTCCCACTGTACGTTTTTTGAAATGCTCGGCAACTGGTCCCTGGGCGATTATTTCAAGCACGAGGCCATTGCATTCTCCTGGGAATTCCTCACTAGTGAAAAATGGTTGGGCATCCCAAAGGAAAAACTGTTTTTCACCTGCTTTGAAGGGGATCACGACGCCCCCCGCGATACCGTCTCCCACGACAGATGGGTGGAGCTGGGCGTTGAGCCTTCCCATATTTTTTATCTGCCCAAAAAGCACAACTGGTGGGGCCCTGCGGGTATGACCGGACCCTGCGGACCGGATACGGAAATGTTCTACGATACCGGCAAGCCCGCCTGCTCGGATACCTGCTCGCCCGCATGTAGCTGCGGCAAGTATCTGGAGATATGGAATGACGTGTTCATGGAGTTCAATAAGGTAGGGGAAGGTCAGTTTGAACCCCTTGCCCAGAAGAACGTGGACACGGGCATGGGGTTAGACCGCACCATCGCGACGCTCCAGGGCGTGGAAAGCGTATACGATACCGACGCCTTCACCGGCATCCTGTCAGCCATCAGCCGCCTTTCAGGGAAACAATATAAGCAGAGCGCGGAAATTACGCGCGCCTTCCGCATCGTGGCCGATCATATCCGCTGTGCGGTATTCATTCTGGGGGATCACAGGGGCGTTACCCCAAGCAACGTGGACCAGGGCTATATCCTTCGCCGCCTGATCCGCCGCGCCATACGTTTCTCCATGCAGCTGGACATCCCCGAAAGTGGTCTTCTGGAAGTTGCCAGGGCAGTAATTGCGCAGTATGGTGATTTCTACACCGAGCTTGCACGTAATAGCGAAAAAATCATAAGCGAGCTTGAAAAGGAAGAGCAGCGCTTTGCGCGCACGCTCAAAAAGGGTATCGTTGAGTTCGAACGACTCTCCTTATCGCTTACGGACGGTCGCATCAGCGGGCAGGACGCGTTCCGCCTGTATGATACGTTTGGATTCCCGCTGGAATTCACGCAGGAGCTTGCTTCTGAAAAAGGCTATGAGGTGGATGTCAGTGGCTACCACGCGGCGTTTGCGGAGCACCAGAAAAAATCCCAGGCGGGCGCGGAACAGCGCTTCAAGGGCGGTCTTGCGGATAACACCGAAGAAACCACAAAGCTCCATACTGCAACGCACCTGCTGCATACCGCATTACGAAAGGTATTGAAGGATGACTCCGTGGCGCAAAAAGGCAGCAACATCACAGCCGAGCGTCTGCGGTTCGATTTTTCCTTTGCCCGCAAAATGACGCCGGAAGAAATTAGAGAAGTAGAAGACCTTGTAAACTCCGTGATTGAGGCGGATATGCCGGTATCCTGTGTGGAAATGACGGTTGAGGAAGCCAAGGCGCAGGGCGCAATCGGATTATTTGAAAGCAAATACGCCGAACGCGTAAAGGTGTATACCGTGGGCGATTTCTCCATGGAAATCTGCGGAGGCCCCCATGTGACGCATACCGGCGAATTGGGCCGTTTCACCATTAAGAAAGAAGAAGCCTCTTCCGCAGGCGTGCGGCGCATCAAGGCGGTTTTGGTCGAAAAGGCGTAACCAGTTTTACGCGGGAGGGCCGTATGAATATCACATACCTGGGCAACAGCGGATTCGCGTTGGAACGTGACGATGGCCTTCTTGTGATCGACTGTTATGATCCGAAGCGCCATCCGCTTTTGAAGGAAGAGTCATTAAAAACTGTACGCTACGTGACCGCACTTGTCAGCCATGCGCACGGGGACCATTACTCTCCAGATATCTGGAGCCTGCCAAATGCCAAGTTTGCAGCGGGCTACGACGTATCCGCGCCTTTGGGCGTGCCCAAGCTTCGTCCCGGGCAAACGGTGCTTCCCAACGATATGAAGGTAACCGCCTACGGCAGCACGGATGAGGGTGTATCCTTCCATATCGTCTGGGACGGCGTATCCATATTCCATGCGGGTGACCTCAACGATTGGCACTGGAGGGACGAAGGGGGAGAGGAATACGCGCGCGAGGCGGAAGAGCGATTTTTACAGGAGCTTGCAAAGATAACACAGGCGGTTCCCCATATTGACCTCGCGTTTTTTCCGGTAGACCCCCGCATGGGTAGCGATTATTATCGCGGCGCCATCCTGTTTTGCAAGGCCATGCATCCTGTTCGGCTGATGCCCATGCATTTTGGCCGTGCGTTCCGGCCCCCGGAAGCGTTCTTTCAGGAGATTGCCCCGCTCACCACATTGCTTTTGCCCCCCGCCGTGGACAAAAATGTGATTTGTCCCATGTGCCGGGAAGAAAAATAAAACCACATAGAAAAAGCGCCGTAAGTACGGCGCTTTTTTGTGCGCTCAATTTATAGACCACGGATTCGGACTTCCATCACCCGGCCGATAATCTGTACGTCCCCGCTTGCGATCACCATAGGATCATAATTCGGGTTGGCGGGGTATAGGATGAGTTGGTTACGCACCCATTTGACATGGCGCAGCACGACTTCGTCGTTAATGCGTACCACGGCGATCTGGCCGTTTTCCACGCGCGGCTGCACGCGAACAAGCACGAGTGCGCCCTCTACGATATGCGCATCCGTCATACAATCGCCTTCGACTTCCATAAAGAAGAATTCGCCGTTTTGGATATCGGCAGAGGGAACCGCAATATGATCCTCCACGTTTTCCTCCGCCAGTATAGGCAAGCCCGCATGTACCCGGCCGACGACCGGAACGGTAGCCATGTTAAATCCAAACGAAGATGTGGGCGACGTATCCCGTCCCAACAAATAATCCGTGCTCACGGAAAAGAGATCCGCAAGGCGTACGAGCATTTCTTGAGGAAGGGAGGCTCTGCCGTTTTCATACTTGCAGATGGCCGCCTTTTGTACGCCCAGAAAATTTCCTAGCATATCCTGCGTGTAACCGTTCTTTACGCGCAAATCCTTAATGCGGTTCATAAATCCACCTGCCTTTACAAACTACGTACGTTGTATGATCTATCCGTTCCTATTGTATCCTATACGGAAACATGAATGCAAGCAGTATTATTGACCCTTTTAGTAATTTTTTCTATAAATGGGCTTGACGGTTTCCTAAACGGATACTATAATAGAAATACACCAACGGACGGGCGTTGTTTGGAAACCAAATTGCATAGAAACGCTTGTTTGTGAAGCGCTTTTGTGCCGAATTGGCTTCCGTTGCTTTCACCGCACGTTTTTTATTTCAAACAATGTTTCCATATAGGAAACACGCAAGGAGGATATTTTTATGGCTGGCATTTTAATGAGCTTCGTTCTTCCCGGAATTCTCATTGGCCTGCTGCTGGGGGAAAGCGTACGGGCGGCAAAGAAAAAGGCACGCCTTCTGGAAAAAAAGCGTGCCTGTGAAAGCCGTCGCCAGTTATATATCCACGATATGAGAAGCGACGCCTACTGCGTGCTACCAAGTAAGCGCGCGGCTTAATTTACCGCATCGCTTTCTCTGCCAGGCTGTTATCCACCAGTTCCGTAAACGGTATCTTGGCTTTTAGCTCGCCTGCGGAATCGATGATTGTAAGCATGCGCTCAAAGTCCTTTTCCTCCATAGTGGGTACGTCTTTCCACGAATCCGTTGCACGGTAGTTGTGCGCCACCGAGATCAGTACTTCTTGGCTTGCGTCCGGGAAGAAGGGCTGTATGGCTTTTGCCACCTCTTCATCGGTTGCGGTTATAATCCATTTTTGCGCCTTATAGATTGCGCGCAGGAAGCTTTCCACAAACGCAGGGTCGTCCTTCAACGTCTGCTTGCTGACCATGTATGTGGTATACGGTACCTCGCCGGAAGCTTCGCCTACGCTCGCTACAATATGGCCCTTACCTGCAAGCACAAACGTTGACGCAACGGGTTCGAACAGAGTCACATAATCGCCTGTGCCGCCTTCAAACGCGCCGCCCATGAGGTTGAACTGAATGTTGTCTATTACGGTAACATCCGTGCCTGGCGTTAAACCATGCTCTTTTAGCACATAGAGGAATGTCATAATCGGCATGCCGCCTTTTCTGCCGCCGATGATTGTTTTTCCCTTGAGGTTTTCCCATTTGAAATCCGGCTCTTCTGTGCGGCCTATAAGAAAAGAGCCATCCCGTTTGGTAAGCTGCCCAACAATTACTGGATGGTCCTCTTTGCCTTCATTGAACACATATACGCCTGTTTCCGGCCCCATCAGCCCGATATCTGCCTGGCCGGAAAGCAACGCCGTCATCGTTTTGTCCGAACCGCCCCCGGTGGTGATTTCAACCTCCAACCCCTCTTCGGCAAAGTATCCGTTGGCCGCGGCTACGTATTGCGGCGCATAGAATACCGAGCGCGTCACTTCATTTAGGCGCACCTTCCTGATCTCCTGTTCCTTTGCGCAGCCCGCAAAGGCCAGGCAAACGATAACGGTCAGCAACAGCAGAGCAACAAGCCGTTTCATGCAAAGCCACCTCCATATTGTTGAACTTGACTATGGATATGGTATGCCGCATGAACTTTTTTCGTGAGAAGATGGGTTTTCTTCCAATTATATCAAGAGTTCAAGAAAAGCCGGGGCGCTCGCTTTTTGAGCTGTGCACTCAGCAGGGAAGCAAGCAGCAGTTTTAGCACATCAAGCGGTAGGAAAATGTAAACGAGGTATATTGCGCGGGACAGCGCTAGCGGCTTTGCTAGATGCACAGAGGAAATGAGCGACATATACGCAACCCCGCAAAGCTGAACAAGAAGTATCACCCCAAAACCGCCCAGTACAAACAACCATTTCTTACCCTGATATAATGTACGCGAAGCCACCATGCTCAACAGCGGCGCCGCGGCCACAAATGCAAGCAAGTATCCGAATGTTGGATCAAATATATAGCCGATCCCGCCTCCGTTTGCAAATACCGGAACGCCAATCAAGCCGATGAGCACATAAATAAGCTGGGAAAAAAGCGCGGCCGAAGGCGGCAGCAGCAACCCTGCGAGATATACAAACGCCGTCTGCAGCGTCATGGGAACGGGATAAGGAGGGATTGGGAACTTGATGAATGCTCCCACAGCGGTTAGCGCGGCAAACATGGCTGCAAATAGCATGGCTCGTAACGAAAGCTTCATTGTGCACCGCCTTAATGTTAACTATAATATTTTTATAAGTTTACAATAAGCAGCTTCGTTTGACAAGCAAAACTTCTCCTGTAGTCTATTTGGAATTTTGTCTTTCGTAATTTTATATGTTACAGATTGCTCAATTTGCGGTAGAATAGAGGAGGTGCGCACCGCCGCGCGAAGAATTGCTGTAAGGAAGGTAAGAAAGTTGCTTCAGTTCCAATCCATCCGCCTTTCGGACAAGGCTGTTATCGATTCATATTTGAAGCCGCACGCATTTGAGTGCTCCGAATTTACATTTACCAACTTCATTATTTGGGGGCAAGACGATAAAATCCAGTGGGCAGAGCAGGACGATGTGCTCTATATCCGGCTGCAATTTGCGAAGAAACAGCATCCGTTTCTATTTCCGCCGATCCCGAAGGATTTTCGCGTGGATTATGGCAAGGCGCTTGCGCCCGCGTTTGAATACTTTAGCGCCATAGGCGTTTCACCGCGCTTTCGTTCCGTAAACGGCAGGTTTGTGGAACTGTTTCTTGAACACGCGCCTTTGTTTTCGCTGGTACCTGACCGCAACACGTTTGACTATATCTACAGTGCCGAGGATCTGATCACCCTCAAAGGCCGCAAATACCACTCCAAGCGCAACCATATCAACCAGTTCACCTCACAATACAGCTTTACCTACGAGCCGCTTACATCGGACAGGATAAAGGAGTGTAAGGAGCTTTATATGAGTTGGCTGCAGGACAAGGACGTCAATGAACCTGGCATATTGGGAGAAATGAAAGCTATCTCGTTCCTGTTGCCCAATATGGATGCACTCCAGGTAAAAGGCGGATGCATTTACGTTAACGGCAAGCTTGTCGCGTTCTCTTTGGGAGAGCAGGTAAAAGAGGATATGGCTGTTGTGCATATCGAAAAGGCAGACGCCTCCTATGCGGGCCTTTACGCTGTCATCAACCAGCAGTTTGCGGAGCACACCTGGAGCGATATGACATATCTCAACCGTGAAGAGGATATGGGTATCCCCGGCATGAGAAAAGCAAAGCTTTCCTACCAGCCAATAAAGCTGATTGAAAAATACGACGCTGTGCTTCGGCCTTAGCTTGTGTCCGGGGTGTGAAGTAAACGCAACATTTTGCTTCACCCGTTTTCGGTGCTTTATAAGCCCTTGACGCACAATTTCATTTGCTATACACTTAGTCTGCAAACATATGTAAAGGAAGGTAATAAGAATGCCGCAGGAAGCCGCCAGCTTTTTTCAGAATCCCTCGTTATTGATCGTCGTACTCATGGTTGTCATGTTCGCCGTTATGATCATTCCGCAGCGCAGGCGCGAAAAGAAAGTTAAAGATATGCTCAGCGCCCTAAAGCCGGGAGACCGCGTGCGTACAATCGGCGGTATTTATGGCACCATCGGCTCCATCAAGGATGACGTTGTTACGCTCGTCGTCGGGCCGGACAAGGTTCGCCTCGTATTTGCCCGCGGTGCGATCTCCACGGTTGAGAATGTGGCGGCCGAAAACACCATGACCGAAGAGCTTAAGGAAACAAAATAAAAATTTGATTGTGTCGCATACCGGCAGCTATGTTGCCGGTATGTTTTTTTTTTCGTTCGCATAGGTATTGCCATAGGACATGAGGGGGAATACCATATGAGGACGAAGCGGAGGAAAAAGCAGCCGGAAAATCAAAACGGGACGCTTTTGCGGGTCGTGAAGGCATCTCTTTTAGGATGCATCCTCACCATTGTCGCAATACTGTTTTTTGCGCTGCTGCTGAAAATTGAGTTTTTAAGCGAGGAAGCCATCCCCGTGATCACCAGCGTCATCAAGGCTCTTTGCGCCGCCTTTGCGGGTTTGCTGGCTGCGCGCGGAACCGAGCGCGGCTGGGTGTGGGGCGGCGTAGGGGGGGCCGTATATGTGCTGATTTCGTTTGTGGCGTTTTCCCTGGTAGAAAAGACCATGGCGTTCACGCTCGGCCTTTTGGCCGACATGGTGATGGGTTTTGTCGCCGGTATTGCGGGGAGCCTTATCTTGCAACTGAAGAAGACCGCATAAGCTTCGGGGTGGTTTTTGCTTGTCAACTGCGCGCCAAAAGCGTATAATAACACAAGTTGTGAGCATAGAGTTCAGGCGGCACCGCCGGAAAAGGAGCCTGCAGCAGCCCGATACCGCCTGTTAACCACAGGACAGGCGGTAAGAGCATGCAAAGAGGCTCTTGCTCCGGCCGAAGTCGTCTCATGAAAAAAGGAGAGTTGTTTTTTGGCTTCAAAACTAAAGATTATTCCGTTGGGCGGCGTGACCGAGATCGGCAAAAACATGACCGTATTGGAATACGGTAAGGATATTGTCGTGATCGATTGCGGTTTGATTTTCCCCGACGAAGAAATGCTGGGCATTGATCTCGTGATCCCCGACATGACGTACCTCGAAAAGAACGCAGACAAGCTGCGCGGCTTTTTAATTACCCACGGGCATGAGGACCATATCGGCGCGCTGCCGTTCGCGCTGCAAAAGTTTCCGGAAGTCCCCGTTTATGGAACGAAACTGACCATTGCGCTAATTGAGCACAAGCTTGAAGAAAACAAGTTAGGCAAGGAAATGCTCCGCTGTGTGAGCCCTGGGGACACGCTGAAGTTGGGTTGCTTTAATATTGAGTTTATCAAGACCTGCCATTCCATCGCCGGGGCCGTGGCCCTTGCTGTCACAACGCCCATCGGCACCGTGATCCATACCGGTGACTTTAAGGTGGACTATACGCCCATAGACGGCGAGCCCATGAACATTGCCCGGTTTGCGCATTACGGCTCTAAGGGCGTACTCGCGCTGATGTCAGACAGCACGAATGTAGAGCGACCGGGTCATACGCAGTCTGAGCGCGAAATTGGCAAGACATTTGAGCATTACTTTGATACGGCGGAGGGCCGGGTGATTGTTGCCTCCTTCGCATCCAACATTTACCGAATTCAACAGGTGGCGGACGTTGCGATCGCCCACGGGCGCGTGATTTGCTTCCAGGGACGCAGCATGGTTAACATTGCGCAAACGGCGATTGAGCTGGGGTACCTCAACATACCCGAAGAAAGCATTGTAGAAGTCGAGAAGCTGCGCAAATACCGGGAGGATCAAATCTGCGTCATCACCACCGGCAGCCAGGGCGAGCCGATGAGCGGATTGTTCCGCATGGCGAACTCTTCGCACAAGCTCAATATCGGTAAAGGCGATACTGTCATCATTTCCGCTTCCGCAATCCCAGGGAACGAGCGCGGCGTGGCCCGCGTGATCAACCAACTGTTCCAGAAGGGCGCAATGGTGGTATATGACCAAATGGCGGATGTCCACGTTTCCGGACACGCCTGCAGAGAAGAGCTCCGGTTGATGCTTAACCTTACCAAGCCAAAGTATTTTATCCCGGTGCATGGCGAGTACCGGCACTTATACATGCACGGCCAGCTTGCCCAGGAAATGGGCATGGATGCCGAACATGTTTTTATGGCGGATATCGGGGATGTCGTAGAGCTTACGGTCAATTCCGGGAAAATCAATGGCAATGTGCCTGCGGGAAGCGTCATGATAGATGGCCTTGGCGTGGGCGACATTGGAAACGTGGTGCTAAAGGACCGCCGCCTCCTGTCTCAGGACGGGCTTGTTACCATCGTTATCGCGTTGCAGAAAAAAACCGGCAAGCTTTTGGCCGGGCCGGAACTTATTTCCCGCGGGTTTGTATATGTGCGCGAATCGGAGGATCTTATAAACGAAGCCTGCGAGTTGATTCGCCCGCAGGCCGCGCTGTTTGAGCAGCGCCACCAGTCTGATTGGGCAAATATCAAAAACGGTATGCGTAACACCCTGCGCGAATATCTGTACAACAAAACAAAGCGCAACCCGGTGATACTGCCCATCATTGTGGAAATTCCTTAGTGGGACAAAAGGCGCTGCGCTTGCAGCGCCTTTCTATTTTTCAAGGTAATTGGAGGCGTATCATATGACAATCGAGGAAGCAACGCAGGCGCTTGCAGCGGCATTGCGACAAAGCGAGGAATACCTGGCCTATGACAGTGCATGGGAAAAGGCTATGCAAAATGACAGCATTCGCGGGTTTTATAAGGAATACAAGCGGCTTCAGATACAGGCGCAGGCGGACGCCATGGCGGGCAGGCAATCCGCAGAGACGCTTAAGCAACTACAGCATATAGGGGAACTTTTGCAGTTTGATCCGGACGCTTCAGAATTCCTGTTGGCAGAATACCGGCTAAACAGCTTATTGGGAAGCGTATACAGGCTTTTGGCCAAGGCTGTGGATGCCGACCTGAGCATGCTCGAAGGATAGGCGCCGCATACCCGCTTTGTTGCGCATGCCTGCCGTACTTGATATAATGACTTGAAAGGCATTATAAAAAACAACGGAGGAAGCGTATGCCTGATAAGCAACGGTTGAAAGGGCCGTCCCCGGCCTTAAAAAATATTTGGCGGTTTTTGCGGCCCGTATTGGTGCTTGCAATTAGCCTCGCCGTAACGTATGCAGTCTTTTCCTTTGGGGTCAATTTCGTATTGGATCGTTATATAAAGCCCGTGGATAGTAACGATGCCACTCCTGTGGCGTTTGTGGTGGAAAAAAGCGATTCTGCAAGCGCAGTGGCTACCAAACTCTACCGTGCCTTTGGCAGCGATGAGCCCGGGCTTATTTCCAATACAGCGGTTTTCAAGGTATATGTTGATTTTGTTGGCAAGGCCAATAAGCTCAAAGCCGGCACCTATATTCTCTCCAGAAACATGGATATTCCGGAAATTGTGGACATCATTTGCGCCGGTAACCCTCCAAGGCAGACTGTAAGACTCAAGGTACAGGAAGGGTATACCATAAGCGGTGTATTATGGTCCATGCAGCAGGCTGGACTTACTGTGGATGAGCAGGAGTTTTTACGGCTTTGCAATGACAAAGAAACGTTTAAAACTTATCCGTTTCTGGCGGCAATACAAGACAGTATGGAAAAACCGCGCGATTACTTGCTGGAGGGGTATCTCTTCCCGGATACCTATGAGGTTTTTGCGGACACCACGCCCGAAAGCGTCATCAACAAAATGCTGGTACGCTTTAACGAAATATTCACGGAAGAATACTTGGCGCGAGCCAAAGAGATGGACATGAGTATAGACGATGTGATTACGCTCGCCTCCATCATCGAACGCGAAGCGTCTGTGAAAGAGGATTTCTACAAAGTATCCGCTGTATTCCACAACCGCCTGGAAAAAGGGCAACGTCTTGAGTCCTGTGCCACCATGCAGTACGCGCTCAAGGTGAACAAATACGTATATACCGCAGAGGAACGGGCGACTGATTCGCCCTACAATACGTATTTGTATGGTGGGCTTCCTGCCGGACCAATTTCAAACCCTGGCAAGCTGGCGATAGAAGCCGCGCTCTACCCGAATGAAGAGTATATTGAAGAAGGTTACATATTCTTCTGTAATATGGATCTCCCCAAAAACGAAGCATTGGTATTTGCAAAAACGCTTGAGGAACATGAGGCGAATATCGCAAAATACTCCCAATACTGGTCCTAATATGAAAATACCTGAGTTGCTGGCCCCAGCGGGTAATATGGAACGGTTCTACACGGCATTGCGCTTTGGCGCGGATGCCGTGTATGTTGGTATGCGGCAAATGAGCCTTCGCAATTTTGCCGATAATTTTACACTGGACCAGCTTTTTGAAGCATGTGGTTTTGCGCATAAAGCCAACAAACGCGTTTATGTTGCTGTCAATGCCTTCGCGCGGGATTGCGAGCTGACCGGTCTGCCGTCCTTTTTGAAGGATCTTTACGCAGCAGGTGCTGACGCGCTGATCGTCAACGACCCCGGCGTAATTCGTCTTGCGAAAGAATATGTTCCGGATATGGAACTGCATTTGAGTACGCAGGCGAACACGCTTAATTCCCACGCCGCGAAATTCTGGCAGGAGCAGGGCATCAAGCGCATTGTGCTAGCCCGGGAGCTTTCGCTCGATGAAGTGGCCTATATAAAGGAGCAAGTTCCGGGGCTTGAGCTTGAGCTTTTTGTGCACGGAGCCATGTGCGTTTCCTATTCCGGGCGCTGTCTTTTAAGCAATTACATCAACGGGCGCGACTCCAACAAAGGCGAATGCGCCCAACCCTGTCGATGGACATACGAATTACGGGAACGTGGAAAAGACGGAGCGTACTTTCCCATAGAGCAGGACGAACGCGGAACATATATGTTAAACTCCGGGGATCTGAATTTGCTCCCTAAACTCAACAAATTGTTGTTAACGGGCGCGGACAGTCTGAAGATCGAGGGCCGCATGAAGAGCGTCTACTATGTGGCCACAGTCGTCAATGCCTATCGTATGGCGCTTGATGCGTACCGTGACCGGACGCTTCATGAACCGCCGGACTCCACACTTATGGAAGAACTGGAAAAAGCCAGCCATCGCCCCTATACCGAAGGTTTTGCATTTGGCGATCCGGGTGCAGGGGGACAGATGACGCACAGCGCAAGTTATGTGCAGACGCATGAGCTATCTGCTGTTGTTCTGAAGTATGATTCCGTTGAGCGCAGAGCATTAATTGAGCAGCGCAATCGTTTCTTCCTGGGGGATACGCTTGAAATACTCTCGCCCGGCGATATCGGCAGGACGATTACAATCACTTCCATGTTGACGGAGGATGGGGAAGAGGTTACTTCTGCCCCCCATCCACAGCAGCGTCTGTGGATGGCTGCTGAGTGCCCTTTAGAGGCGGGCGATATGCTGCGCAAAAAGCTACCGCAACCCAAGCCGTAAAGTAGAATGATCAAGGAGGAGTTGCGATGCTGCATTTAAGATCAATTGAGGACACTGATCTTTCGTTACTGGACATATGGCTTCATAAGCCATACGTCCTAAAGTGGTACGAAGATCCGAATGCCTGGCTTGATGAGGTCAGGCAAAGAGATGGTCAGTACGCCTTTATCCGTCACTTCATTGTAATGGATGACGATCAACCAATTGGGTTCTGCCAGTATTATGACTGTATTGAAGCGGGAGAAGACTGGTATTCCGTTCATACCCGTAACGAAACATATAGTATCGATTATTTGATTGGTGAAGAAACACATCTTCGAAAAGGACATGGCAAACGGATCATTCAATTGCTAATCGATACGATCCGTACGCACACGCAGGCCAAAGAAATCATCGTTCAACCGGATGAAGAAAACCTATCCTCCTGTAAAACGCTGTTATCTTGTGGATTTGTTTATGATGCAACAGCCTGTTATTACCGTATGGCGCTTAATTAATGGATATTTGAATTTATTACTCTGAAGGGCACGCTGTTTCGAAAAATGTGGGTTCATTGGGTTCGCGGTTTTGCGTGTGTTGTACAGCAAGCAGCAAATGAAGCTTGCATACAGAAGATTGTCATGATTAGAGTATAATTCGCTTTTAAATCGCTCATAGGATATGTGTAAATGATGGGAACATGCAGTTATCATATCCATAGACCTTTATGAGTTTCTTAGGCTTTTCACCGGACAAACAACCAACAAGCTATATCGAGCATATGCTGATACACCGCAGAATTAGGGAGGTATTGGCGTATGCTCGATATCCTGATGCAGCTCTGCAAGGACATATTCTTTTTTGCCGCCTATATCAATAATGGAAACTCGTTCCCCGAACCCCTTACCCCGGAGCAGGAAAAGGAATGCCTAGCGCGTTATGCAAAAGGGGATGAGGAAGCAAGGTCCATGCTTATTGAGCATAATCTGCGCCTGGTGGCCCATATCGCCAAAAAATTTACCGGCACAAACCGGGACAGCGACGATGTCATATCCATCGGTACGATCGGGCTTATCAAAGCTGTCTCCACCTATGACGCGCAAAAAGGCACCGCGCTTGCGACCTATGCGGCAAGGTGCATCGAAAATGCTATTCTATCATTACGGATTCTTTTTCAACAGATGTCGAGAATCACGTTACAAACAAATTAAAATGGCGTGCTTTTTCTCGTGTCGGGCAAAGTATGTATATTTTGGCACGTTCAGGGGATAAAACATCATACGCGCCCCTCTATATACATAGCTTTAGACTCTTGCAGCCTCATTTTTTAGCTGATGGAGAAAAGTACAATAAATCTGGCCTCAACATGGCAATGTTAAAAAGCACTTCTCAAAAATTGCGCTACTGCCGTTACAAGAATTCCATGTTGCAAAGCGAGGTAGCTAAACTAATCGGAATAGACCGCACTACATATAGTTATATGGAAGAAGTAGAGCATAGGTATTATCCGATTGATGTTTTGAGACGAATTGCTGATCTTTTTGGAGTTGATATTGTTGATTTATTAGATGATTACAATTTATTTCTTTATCGCGGACAGGGTTCACAGATAAGGTCCATCCGACAGTCAGCATGCCTTACTCAAAAGCGCTTCGCAGAGCATTTGGGTGTTCAGGCTGGAACCGTTAAGCGATGGGAAAGTGATAAAATGCGAATGACCAGAGCTTACTGGGAAAGGTTGAATTCATTCAAGCATTCCGATTCAGGACGCTTGAGTTCTTCATCGTGCGTCATTAATAATCTCTTGTAAAAGTTTCTCTTTTTGATCTTTGGGACAAGGAATGGATTTTATCCGCCGTACAACTGCCTCTGCATGTACTGCGGCAACTTTCTTTTGCAGTTCATGTAGACGATCAGGTTCTTTTGGATAATGCACGATGATTTCCATATTTGTACCTCGCAAGAATGTATTTAGATACTATGCAGGCTTGATTGTCCGATATAACGAAAAGGGAGCGGATCATCCGCTCCCTTTTGTGTTTCTGCACTCCTAATGCGCCCAGGTGTTGTTGGTACTATCGTCTGTGTACATGTTGCTGTCGATATAGATGTTTATCGGAATTGTGGCCGTAAGCTCACCACCCGGCGTTGAAGCGCCTACAGCCGTGATATTGGCGCTATATGTGGTCGCATCGGGGAACCACACCGGCACATACCATTTCTGCGCTCCTATGGGCGAATACGGGCTTACCGGCAGTGTCCAGGAGCCGCCGCTGTTGGCAAGCCTTACGACCTCACCATACCCGCGTTCCGGGATGAACATGACCACCTGCGTGGGGGCAAAGCTCGTATGGTAATTAGTAGATACATTGGCCGATACCGTCACACCGAAGCCATAACCGGACTTGAGCTGCGATACGGATGGTGTGGCCGTGAGCGTAAGGCGCGCCCAATACGAGGTTGTGACGCCGTTCTGGGTTTCCTCCCATGTCACATAGTTGTTGTTCTCACCGCCCGGGCGCGAGGGGATGGGTACCGGGCCCGGCTGCTCTACAGCATCAATGAAAGGCGGTTGGATGGTCACAGAACGGCTGTAGGAGTTATTGGAGTAATCCGTTTCTGTGACTGTCCGCGCCGGGTTGACGGTAGCTGTGATCGTCACAGGGCCGTGGGAAGGGGCTGTCCACGTAAACAGAACGGTGGCCTTACTGTTTGCAGGAACATTGACCGTCTTGCTCTGCGCAGCACCGCCTGCCTCGAAACTAACCTCAACGCTGTTTACGGCAGCTGGCTGCAAGCCCTGGATAGTGACGGTAGATACTACCGTGCTGTTACCGCGATAGTTGGCCGGTGTGATATTCGTCACGGTCAGATCGGGGGTAACAGGAGGCGGAGTATTACGGTCGTCATCATCGTCGTCGTCGTCACGGTCGGGTGTGGGGTTTCGGGGGGGGGTGGGTTTCGGCGGCATAGGTGTATTATTCCTTGATCCGCTGGAAGACGAACCTCTGCCGCTGCTTGTGGAACTGGAGGAACTGCTGCCCGGACCGGAGCCATTCGACCATACGCCAGGGTTGCCATAGGTTGTACCATTGCTTTTGCTGGTATTGGTTAACGCTGCATAGGCGTCTTTCATGGGAGGGCGGGTCGAACCGTAGTTGTTACCCGAACCGGTGCCGGAGCCGTTATAAGGTTTAGAACCCTTTGATGAACCGCCTGAATCAGGCTCTTTAGCAAACGCAGTTGAGCAGACGGTAAGCATACTCACGATTAAGAGAACTAAGGCGATAAAACGCCTTGTTTTGATTTTCATAATATTCTCCTTTCATAACATTACCTTAAAAGATTCATACAAGCTTTCGAATATCACCTCCAGCGTATAGGATATCTATAATAAAAGAGCATTTCGTTTCCGAAATGCTCTTGGAGGGACGATTACCGGCTGAAGGAAAAAGAGAAAGGCGCAGAAGGCTGTTATGCCATGTGCGCCTCGGCTAGTGCTATCATACTTGAATCTGCTTCTGTCCATCCATTGGAAATATATAGCCAGTTGTAAACCACATACTTGTTATGGGCATACTTTGCATCATTGATTGGTGGGTCCGAAATGACATTATACTCCATATCGAACCAATACCATACATCCAATTCAACTTTGTTCTCCTTGAGATATGTTTTGGTCGCACTTGACATCTTTACAAACGCACGACCACGAACTCGATACATACCATCGGAGCACTGATATACCAAGGATGGATCAGTATTAAAAGTGCCTACCTGACTTATTTTGTCTGATTTGTCGGACTTTACATAGTCTTTTACATAATCAGTTTGTTCTGTAGGGGAAGGCAGATAATAATAAAGATCACTGTAAAGCTTCTCTTTATCTTCAAGCGTATAATCCCGGTTTGCGCAAACAAGAGAAAATCCTTTAGCAGCTTCCATGATTGCTGTTACTTCATCAATTCCAAATTCCTCGATGCACTCAGCATTTGTTTTAAATGCATAGTCTTTTTTCAAGGTAGGTTCAGCCCATGTGTTATAGGGATGCTGATAGAGGTTTGCAGGAAGCTCAGGTTTAATGTCGCTAAAATCCGATGGCAGGGTGTACAACGCGTAGAGGAAAGCTGCAGCGTAATCGTCGGTGTACTCGTAGCCATATTGCTCACAGTAACGCTTTGCAAACTCCAAATGGTCACCGCTCGGTTCTCTTGTCGGTTCGGGTGTCGGCACCGGAGTGGCCGTAGGAGCAGGAGTGGGAGCCAGTGTTACAGCGGGTGTTGCTTCCGGCGTAGCGGTTGCAGGGGCAGGATACGCTACCGTGCTATTGCACGATGTAAGAAGCGCTGTCAGCCCGATAATTGCGATAAACTGGATAGCCTTTTTCATAGTGTTTCGCTCCTTTCAGGGCGGTATCTATTGACATAAACTGTTAATATTTAGTCGTATTTCCTATATTTATTATATCACTTTAGGCCATACTTTGCAAGCAAAAAGGGCCTATTTGGGGGACTTTTTTCAACTTTTTTTGATGGATTTACACATCCAAACGTTGGTTCCTGCTGGCAATTTTAAAGGGTATTGTGAACGAGATTCCATCATCTAAGTAATCGTTAAAAACGCTCACAGGAATAACAATTGTTCCTTGAATATTAATTCTTGGCGGCTCTTCATTTACAGTTATGCCGGTTATAGATAGCCTGTATTCCGTCTTCCCATCAACGACAAGAGCGTTAGAAGCATTCAATCTCATATCGCCATGCAAGTAATCAGATAACGCAGCTTGGGCAGCAGCGGCGTCAATTTTCGAGATCCCATCCTGCCGGTAATCGTCAAGCATGGCGATCTCAACGGAAAGGTTGGCAGCACGGCTTAATTCCTTCTCCACATGATTGCGGATGGTATGGACACGGTTGATCTCCATCGTTACGCTCACAATTACAATGAATACGATCAAAAAGACGATCATACCGAGCTCGGCTTCGCCTCGCTTGTCCTTCAATAGGCGCATGGGGTTCTCCTCCTTCTAAACCTTCCAGTAAACTTCGCTTATGCCGGAGACCGTCTTGCTTACTGGTACGTCAATCGTTACGGGATCCGAGAATGTGGGTGTAAGTAGTGGAATTTTCATAACAACAGATACTGTTATGCTAATCCGTTCACGGAGCTGGATTTTATTATCCGCAACGTATGTAGCCGAGACTGAAACGGACGGAGAAAGGTTTGTCTGTTCCTTCATCCGGTTAAGTTCTGCCTGGTATTCAGCCCCAACTTCTCCAGACAGTTCGATTGTCCGCATAAGCTGACTGGCCATGTAGTCTACATTCTGCTTGGTCGTAAAGAGCGGCATCAAGTAGATGAAGCCGGCAACAAGGGTCATGATGATAAGGAAATTTACCAGTGTGCCTACAAACCCCTCTGCGCGCCTGTCCCTCAACAAAAGGGACAGGCGCGTGTAAATCAAGTGCACTTTTTTCATGGTTCGCTTCCTCAGATGCCCAGCATGGTGCTAATCTTGTTAACTATGGAGCTGAACAGGTTGGGCAGCGCAGCGTTTAATAGGCCGATCAGGACGGCAGCGGTAGCAACCGATATTACAATCCCGATGATAATATCGACGGCAGATGCTCCGCGCTGGTCGATAGCGAATGCCAGAAGCCGCTGTTTGGCTTTTTCCGCAATAGTGTGGATACTGCGGAGCTTAAAGGTAAGTACGTTTTTCTGTTTCATGTCAATTTCTCCTTTACCTTATTGGAATAATGTCATGCCCTGTATTAGTTGCATGATTACCGGATAGATGAAAACGAGGATGGCACAGGCCATCATTGCAAATGTCGCGCGCTTGATTTTGTGAGGGCGCTTTCCGATGGTGCGCCGGATGTTCTCGCGGTTCAGGATACCCATCTGATGATTTGCAGAGTCAAAGTAATACTGTTGGTCGGCACCGTCGCGGCTTACCTCGATCAATGCGTTAACAAAGCTTCGGAGATGATCATTGTTTAACGTGGTTTCAAATTGCCTAAGTGCCTGTTCCTTATTCTCGTTTGCACCTAGGCGGGCAATGAGTTTGTTCAGGTCTGTTTTCAGAGGCGTATCCGGTACGTTTTCAATGTATTTTTCAAAGATGCGCTGGAAGTTTTTATCCGACTTTAACGACTCGGTGACGGACCGCACAAAGCTTGGCAGCGCGCGTAGGATGGATGCGTTCAGCTCTTTGAGCTTTTCTTTGACCATCTCAAGCTCACGCAGCGCAAAGAGGACGCCAAGCACGACAAGTGCGATGGATATGATAGGAATACCGGCAATCAGACTTGGTATAACGCACAGCTCGATCAGGAGTCCCTTTGAGATTGCCATGCCGTAGTATAGCTGTGGTGTCAACGGGATTCCAGCGCGCTGGAGATCCCGAAGGAGGGAATCGTGCCTGTACTGTGGCAGATCTATGTACCGGGATATAACGCGCGCAAGAGGGACTGCAAGGCGGTCAAAAAGGTTGCGGAATGTTTCCTTTTTGTGATACTGCCTCAACCGCTTTTTCATTTCCTTGACGCTTTTCAGCCCTAGCAGGCGGGAGATCAGAAAGTATACTCCGGTGTAAAGCAGGACAAATACAAATAGCTGTAAACCGCCCATAATCACACCTCCGCGCTGACCGGCTGATTGACGCGAATCACATAGAACGTTGTAGCGAAGGTCACAACAAATGTGAGCGAAACAACAATCTGCCCCAACAGGGTATTGGCCAGGTAGCTATACCATTGCGCATTCAGGAGCCGCATCATAGGGATACTGCCAAGCACGATTACCGAAATCATGATATGCTCCCGCCAAATGTCTGCCATCTTGGTATCAAGCTCTTCCTGTATCTGCCGGATATCCGTGATGTCAGCAATAATGGGGGGTAACAGGTTCTTCATGGACCGGCTCTCCTGGCACTGTATCAGCCTGTCAATCCACTCGCGCCATGTGGAGCTTTCTATCCGGGGTCGGACTTCAAGAAGTGCATCAACGGCGTTCGCACCAAACGTCAGGGCAGTATCCAACTCTGTGAGTATGGACTTCAAGGGTTGGTCGATATTGGGCAAACTGGCGCGGACGGCATACCGAATATCGTCCGACTGTAGGTATGTGTTTGTAATAATGGACACTGCACTTTCCATTTGATTGATTAACTGCTTCTTGTGTCCGGCGCTGCGCATCTTCAGATACTGGAATGGAATGCAGGGGAGGCATACAGCCATGCTGAGGCTCAATAGGAGGTTCCTGAACAATAGCCCAAGCAGGAAGCCAGCGATAGAAAAAACGGCAACCGCTTGGAGGTATTTTGCAAAGGTAATCTTGCTTTCTCCTGCCCGGATTGCCATTTCCACGGCGTTTTTATGCCGCTCTATTCTGTTGTACTTTGGCTTTAGGAGCCGCTGCCGCTTTTCGGCAAACAGCTCGCTGCCGACTGAGATTTTCTTTTCACGCTTGGGAATAAGCTGACGGGGGGATATGCCCAACAGAAGGAAAAGCCCGATCAGCAGTAAAACAAAGACAAACACGTAGAAATTCATTTAACAACCTCCTTCCTCGTCATTATTGGCTCCATGTTTTGCCGGATCGTAGTCTGCCCTGGCAAAACGCCGAAGAACATCAAGGTCGGCACCTTTTTTTCTCATCTTGTAAGCCAGTGCATTTGAAATTCGGTTCACATGCCTGTCCTCGCCCAGCGTTTCAATAATCCTTCCGGTTTCATCGCGTTTGTGGTCTGTAACGATGTATTCAAAGAGGGGAACGATACGATACCCGTTCTTGGTTTTTACCGCCTCTACGATCTGTGTGTACTTCCTGCGCCCGTCTTCGAGCGTTTCCTTAAAGCACATCAGGGGGATGCTTTGGTAGCAAAATTCCAACAAATCCTCCGATGGATAACCACTTTGGCGGGACACGCACATGCTCTGATAACGGGTATACGCATCCACTGCGCTGTCGGCATGGAAGGTGGTGAAAAGCTGCTGCCCCGTACGCCCCTCTTCCTGCACAACATATGCTTCTTCACCGCGCATTTCGGCCATCACAATGACGTTAGGATTGCTTCTCAAGGCAGACTTCGCAAGTATATGCGGAGGTACTTCCTGGCTTGCATCATCGCTTCGACGTGTCTTGGTATGGACAACACGACTGATTACATTACCGGCTTCGTCACGCTTGACGAAATTAAGCTCCCTTGAATCCTCCTCAACGCAGTAAATACGTTTCCATATCGGAATACCGTTCACAATAAAGTTAAGGTCGGTTGTTTTACCGGAGCCGGTAGCGCCAGCAAACCCGATGCTGACACCGTGATTCGCGGCAAGCTGGAGGAAATCCAGGATATCCTCCGTGGCAGTACGTTGTTTGAGGAAGTCCTCGCGTCCAAGGGTAAAACTGCTTTGTTTCCGGATGGAGAAAAACGCACCGGCGTCTGCATCAATAACTGGTGGCAGTTCAACATGAATACGGACGCCGCGCGTAATATAGCTATCCGCAATCGGCTTTGCTCCGTCTACTACCACGCCACCAAGCAACGCCATGCGCTTGGCGAGATCGGCGCAATGCGTTGGCGTTGGGAATTTGTCCTTGAGCTTTGCATATCTGCCGGCATAGATTACCTCGATATCATCAAAGCGATTTGCGTTGATTTCCTCTACGCTAGGATCATATATGTACGAGGTTAGGAAAGAGAAGCCGAGCATATCGTCATATATCCTATCAATTAAATCAGAAAGGTTTTCAATGCCAGTCACGGATATACGGTTCAAATGGACGTATTTTGAAATCAAGGCTTTCACATTTTCAGCAGCCTGTTCACTCTCAACCGATTGCCGCAGCTCTTCTGCATGAGTATCAGTAAGCTTTTTTCTGATTTGGCGCAGGGCATCATCGTAGGATATATCCCTTGAAATCGTTCCGTCCTTAATTCTTTGACCGCCTTTATTGGCTGCGTATAGCTCGCTGTGGAGATCATATCCATAACTCACTCCATCTCACCACCTTCTAGGATAATATCGGCCAGACGTTCAATACCTTTGTAATATCTTCGTCCGGAGCGTCCAAAAGAACTTTGCAAGCAGAATGGCTCACCCTGTTCCGTACTTGTAAGTAATTGATCAAGATAGGGAAGAGAGACTATCATGTTCCCGATAGCCCGTTTAAAGTCTTCTGACGGATAGCTGTCTGAATCGGCATTCAGGATATGGATCGGCTGTCCGTCGCGCAGTTCCTCCAGCAGCTTGACGTTGGCCTTTTCCCACGCGAGGCTTTGTATGGTTTGGGTAATTACATTGATGAGGACGTCGCACTGCCTGACTGCCAGGGCAGAAAAGAAGTTTAGCTGATATTCGCCTGCTTCAACGAGCAGGACATCAAAAGCGTTGTTGAGCCGCTGAAAGAAAGCAAGGATTGTTTCCCTGCCGGGAGGCTCATACTCCATTGCGCTGTCTGTGACGGCTGTTGCCGTAACAAAGACGCCTTTGCAGTCAGGATACTCAATGAGTTGCGTGGCCGGGGTAGGGTCTGCAAACAGCTTACCGATACTACGATGGGCGGGGACATCCACACCTTTAAAAAAGAATGGTAGTGATGGATAGCGCATATCGCAGCTCAGACAAGCGACAGTCACCTGTCTTTCTCTTGCAAGCAAGCAGGCCGTATTGGTCAGGATGGTGCTCTTCCCGCTTCCGGCTTTCCCTGTAAACGTAACCATGATACCCATATCAGTTTTCTCCTTCAGCCGGTGTCACAGAGGAAGGTGTAGCAATCTCCGGTATAGCCTCCGGTATAGCCTCCGGTACTTCCTCGTGATTTTGTTGCATAGAGAAATAATCACCCCAAGAGCTGTCCGCCTCGGCGTATTCCCTTACATCCGGCTCATATGCCGCGTATGGATTGAATTCTGCAAGGTATTGACGGGCAGCAGCGCCGCGCCCTACAAGCGCAATATGCACGTTTCCGCTTGCTTCAATCTGGATCAGACGCTGAGCCTGTAAGCTATCAACGGCAAGGGTTATAACGGCGGGGATTGTCTCCTCTTCCTTGGTACTCACAATTCCGGTTGCAGACGATTTCTGCGCCTCCAGCTCCTGCTTTTTCTGTTCCGTATCTGCCGCTTTGCTGTTACTGACGCTAAGCACTTCGACAAGTTCGAGTTCGGGGAACATTACGATCTCATGGCCTATGGAACCATCTGGAGCAGGCATGACAGCGTAAACGGATACGATATCGCCGGGCTGGAGCTTTCCAGCCATACTCGCGGCTAGGCTTTTTAAGGTCACGGTTACAGCTACCTGTTGCCGCTGTTCGAGGCCATACAGATCACCGTCTACTTGTTGGTCAGACGCGAGGAGTTTTGCCGGGGTAAGAGTATCTGTTGGTATGAGATCCACCGCAGCGAATGATCCGATAATGGTATCCGGATCGGTAATAACGTCAGAGGGCTGGCCGAACGCGCCGACCTCCACTGTTTTCAAGAGATCAGCCGTAATCTCCGTATTTGCCGGGATAGCCTTGCTTACGCGGATAACCCGCATTACTTCGCGGGTTTTCTCGTTCATTTTCGGTATTAGGACAAAAGAAAAGCCTGCTGCAAGCAACAGGCACAGGGCCGCAAGGACATATTTGTTTTTTAGGATACGCATTTTGGTTTATTACCTACCTTTCATAATCTGGACTGTTCTTTTCATTTACCACCTAGGGTATTACTGACATCAAAAGTGCGGCAAGGAAGCAACCCATTTCATGAGTCATTTCAAATGCTGTGCACTGAGGAAGAGGAATAAAAGCGCGTCCAAATTTCTCAAACAAGAGATCGGGAATACTCTCTGCGCACCGATTGGAAAGGATGAGAACACTTCCTTGCATCAATTCACTCCAGCGGTCTTGCGTCATGTAAAACTTCAGCACGAAATCACTCCAGGGTGAAAACTCACTAATGCATATCCGTAGGTCAGCGCGCATCATATCTCCCATTGTGTTGGGGGAGATACTGATTTGTTCGTGCCGTTCACGCGTAAAAGCAAGAGGAACACCGACGTCTATGACGATATATTGATAGCCGTAGGGGAGGATATCCTGTAAAGGTGTAAAAGTATAAAAGTCAATACCGCTATAACTGAATGCGGGGTCTCCTTCTTTGTACTTCTTTTTGCTGATGAAGCAGATATCCTTATCTCCAGAAACGGCTGTTTTTCCATACTTGGATAGATAGGCAGCAATCTGCGTTGATAACCATGTTCCACCCGCACCATGCGATGTACAAAAAACAGCGATCACGACAGTGCGCTTTGGCACAATGTCAGGTACAAAAGCGGGGGCGCTATTCTTAGTCTCTTTGACTTTTTCTGCTTTGGGGAGCTTTGGTGCAGCGGAAAAGGAGGGTGACGTGATTTTCGCAAGCGCGTCAGCTATATTGGGGGCCTGAAAAGGCTTCTTAACCCGCGCCGGCTTTTTCTCTTTCAGCACAGTATCCGCAGCCTTATCCTTATCTTCTTGGTCTAGAGGCTCTGACGAGGGTGGTACGGGAACTGGTTGAGCACATACATCTTCAATATTCAGTTTAGATAAAAGGATTTGAGGAAGCGCGCTTGAATTATCCTCAACGAGATCTATTTGCAGGGCCAAGGCATGGTTTGATAAACGCTCATCCGAGCTTTTTGGCATAATGAGAATAATCTTTATATCAGGGTTCAAAGAGTTTAGGCGGTCAAGTGACTTTTTGAACGGCTTGCCCAGGAAGATGCGCTGATGGATAATAGCATGGGTTGCGCCCAAAGAAACGTCAGCTACCGTTTCCATCAGATCATCAAAGCTACCGATATCCGAACGGACAAAGCGGATACCGCAATCTTTCAATCTTTTTTCAAGTCTTGTATTACCGCAGGCCATAATAATGTTGGGCGTCATGTTCGTTTCCACGCTTGGCTCCTTGTATTATAGTGTAGTAGTTATTAGAGCCCCTCTCCAAGGGCTGTGCTACACTGTAAGGGATGCTGTGGATTGGTTCGTGGCTCCTACCACAAGATGGTTCTTGAAAGGCTCCAACCACAG
>JAEYSE010000081.1 GCA_023435025.1 Bacillota bacterium | reverse complement strand
TCCCCGCGGGGGCTTCGGTCGCAACGGGTGCGGGGGTAGGCGCAGCAGGCGCAGGCGTGCAACCAACCGCAACAACCGCCATCATCACCAGCAGCGCTGCCGCGATAATGGATTTCCACATTTTCTGCATAGCTTAATCCTCCTTGATTTTTCCCTTATATAACCTGCTGTAGCAGGATAAGGCGTAGTCTGCCGCCCCGGTTATTCCGTCTTGGCGGCGTTCTTCTTTTCCTTGGCCTTCTTGCGGAAGATGGAGACGATGTTCGCAATCAGCACCACAAAGAATATGGCCATGATCGTAGCAGATATCGGCCGGGAGAAGAATATCTGGAAGTTTCCGCCCGAGAGCAACAGGGACTGCCGCAGGGAGTTTTCCAGAATCGGGGAAAGTATAAACGCCATCAGCAGAGGGCCCGGGTCAAACTCCAGCTTACGCAGCAGATATCCCACAATGCCGAACGCCATAAACGCATATACGTTGAACATGCTGTTTTCAAGACTGAAGGAGCCAATCGTAGTGATGATGACGATCAAGGGCCCGAGAATACCGAAGGGGACCCTGAGGAGTTTTACCCACATATTCACTAGAGGCAGGTTCAGTATCACAAGTATGATGTTGCCGATATACATGGAGGCCACAACGCCCCAGAATACGTCCGGATGCTGCGCAAGAAGCAGCGGGCCGGGCGTAATGCCCTGTATCAAAAGGGCAGCGTAGATCATGGCAATGGTGGCGTTGCACGGGATGCCCAGCGTCAGCAGCGGGATGAACGAAGAGCTTGAAGCCGCGTTGTTCGCGCTTTCCGGACCCGCTACGCCAGCGATCGCGCCTTTGCCGAACTCCTCGGGGGTCTTGGACAGCTTGCGCTCCATGGAATAGGAGATCAGCGATGAAATGACAGCGCCGCCACCGGGGATTACGCCCACAAAGAACCCGACGATGGAGCCGCGCAGGATTGCCCATCTGGATTCCGCCCACTCCTTGGCAGTGATCCATAGCTTGCCTACATTATTGGTAACAAATTCGGCCTTGACGGGCTCTTCCAGTGTGAGCAATATCTCGCTCAGGCCAAACATACCCATTGCGATGGTGACGAAATCGAAGCCGCCCATCATTTCGACCGAACCGTAGGTAAAGCGCAAAATGCCCGTGAGCGGATCAATACCAACCTGTGCGAGCAAAATGCCGCAGAAGAGCATGATACAGCCGCGAAGAGGCGAGGCGCCTGTCAGGAACACCGCGAGCATCAGGCCCAGAAGTATCAGCGAAAAATACTCGGGTGCTGAGAACTTGATGGCAAACTCGGCAATTGGCGGCCCGAAGAACGTAAGGCCTATTACGCCAATTGTGCCAGCAATAAACGAGCCTATGGCCGAAACGGCAAGCGCCGCGCCCGCGCGACCCTTTTTCGCCATTTCATAGCCGTCAATGGCCGTTACCACAGAAGCTGCTTCGCCGGGAAGCTTCAGAAGAATGGAGGTGGTTGAGCCGCCGTACATGGCGCCATAGAAAATACCGGCGAGAAATATCAGCGACGTAGCCGGAGAATTCATGGTATAAATGGCCGGCAGCAGCAATGAAATCGTGGCCGCGGGTCCAAGACCGGGCAGCACGCCTACCGCGGTACCCAGCAAACAGCCGATAAACCCATACAATAGGTTGGTGCCGGAAAGCGCTACGCCAAACCCTTCGAGGAGGCCTTGTATTGTTTCCATCATAATCTTGTCCTCCCTACCACGGCAGCAGCCCGTTGGGCAGCGGCACTCTGAGCAACTTTTCAAACAGAACCCACATGCTCAATGAACCAATAACGGTAAATAGTGCAATTTTAAGGGGCTTTTCATGTTCCACTATGATCTGCCAAACAAGTATGAACAGCGCAGTGGCAAGTATAAAACCAAGTGGCATAATTAAAAGAGAATATCCTATCGCAACCACATATGCTAAGAGCGGTCTTACCCATTGGCCTTTTTCCCAAATTGGGCGGTCTTTCGCGCCCTTTACAAATCCGCCGATGACAAGCACAGAGGCAAGCACAAGTATGGCGGCGCCGCAAATAAATGTAAAGAAACCAGGGCCCGGGCTGCTGATGGAACCAATCTTCAGCTTAGTCAACGTATAAATGATGACATATGCGCCAAGCGCCATGAATACCATTCCAGCATTTCTTTGCTGTTTGGTTATCAATCGAACCTCCTCCTTCTGTATATATTTCCGATTGAAAAACGATCCGTTGACTTGATCGCTCAACCCTCAACGGAGTAGCTGAGTTTGTGAACCCCGCCTATCTCCCGCTCATCAGGAGATAGGCGAAGTTTCATACTCAGTCGAGCAAACCCATAACGATCAGTATCTTCTTCACCTGCTCACGCTCTTCGGGCTTGAGGGGGCCGACTGGCGCGAAGCAATTTCCTACGGGGACGCCCAATAAGTCGAGTGATTCCTTTATGACGGCCGGGAAAGTGCCTATTCCGAAGGCGATACGAAGCGGCGCGAGCGTATACTGGTCCTCAAGCGAGCCTTTGACGTCGCCTGCCATATACTTGTCATAAATGTTGGCGCAAAGGCGGGGGGCCACATTCGCGCAGGCGGCGACAGCGCCGGCCGCGCCATAGCATAGCCCGCCGTGTATCAGCGTATCGCGCCCCATCAGCACATGAAAATCCTTGCCCTTTGTCAGGCGGATATATTCGGCTGTGTTGGTGAGATCGCCCGTGGAATCCTTGATGCCGATGATGTTTTTGATATCCGCGAGGCGCGCCGCCGTTGCGGGCGTGATATCGACATGCGTCTTGGGCTTATTGTTGTAGAGCAAGATCGGGAGCGAAGTGCTCTTAGCGATTGTGGCAAAATGATCGTATATCTGCTCCTGGTTGGGCGAGATAAACATGGGGGTTAAAACGCTCAGCGCGTCCACGCCTGCTTGTTCCGCGATCTGTGCGAGCTGTATGGAGCCCCGGGTGGTGATGTGGTTGGCTCCTGCATATACGGGAACACGTCCCTTTACCTCGTCGATTGTGATTTCCAGAACTTCCTTGTATTCTTCATTGGATACTGCATAGAATTCGCCGGTGGTGCCCATCGCAAATATTCCGTGGACGCCGTTATCCAGCAAGTAACGAATCAAATTCCGCAGCTTCTTTTCACAGGGCTTCCCGCTATCTCCCATGGGGGTAATCATTGCGGGCAATACGCCGTAAGGTTTAAAACTCATTTTCTGTCCCTCTCTAATTTTTTAGAAGCGGCCGGGCAAACAGAGTCCCTGTTGTTCGGTCGTATCGCTTACTGTTGCGGCTTGTTTACAGGCCACTGCGGGGCTTTCCCCTGAAGCGCGTCGTCAATACCCATAGCTGCATGCAGCCCCATGCGGTCCATGGATTCCTGCGTGAGCGCGGCGCTGTGCGGGGTGACGATAACATTGTCCAATGTAAATAGCGGGTTGTCGGCCTTCGCGGGTTCTTCCACGAACACTTCAATACCAGCAGCACGGATGATACCCTCTGAAAGCGCCTTGTAAAGATCCGCCTCGTTGACGATCTCGCCACGCGCGCAGTTGATAAGCACCGCAGTCTTTTTCATACGGGAAAGCAAGCTCATATTGACCATGCCGCGTGTTTCCGGCAAGCAGGGAGCATGCAGCGATACATAATCGGCCTGCTCGAACACTTCCTCCACGGTTTTAACCGGCGTTACGCAGGACAGGAACTTGTCGTCGGGAATACACGGATCACAGCCGATTACATTCATACCCGCGCCGGCAGACGCCTTCTGCGCCACCATGCAGCCAATACGGCCCACGCCGACTAGACCCAGAGTCTTTCCGGCAAGGTCGTTGCCCTTTAGCTTGTTCCGAATTTCCCAGTTACCCTTGCGCGTTTCCCTGTCCATTACCACAAAGTTGTGGGCAAGCGCATACAGGAAGCCCATGGTATGTTCTGCAACGGAATTGGCGTTGGATTGCGGGGCAAACGTCACCCAGATATTCTTTTTGGTACAGTAATCCACATCAATATTGTCAACGCCTACGCCGTGGCGGCCGATTACCTTAAGGTTGGGAGCCGCGTCTATGATTTCTTTTGAATACGTCGCCGTACGCACAAGCAGAGCGTCTGCGTCCTTTACGATTGCCTTGAGGCTTTCGCTGTCTATTTTCCCATCGCCGACGATGATTTCATAACCCTTATTGCGTAAAAAGTCTTTTCCAGCATCCGTAATATCCTGGGGAATGACTACCTTGTAACTCATAAATGCACCCCTTATCTTAACCGCGAAGTTCCGCCAAGCCCTGACGTGCGTTCGTCATCATCATCGTTACGTCATTGGACCAGAGGTTGAGCGTCATGCCCTTCTCCATCCACTTCTTGATGGCCGATGTAGAGCCCGTCATATGGATGCCTGAGAACTTGTTGCGGGCCTTTGCCGCTTCCACAACGGTTTCTATCGCGCCCACAACGGTGGGATGATCGAACTGCCCCATCAGGCCGTAGCTCTGGGAAAGATCGTTCGGGCCGATAAAGGCCGCGTCAATGCCATCGAGATCGAGCATCGCTCCGACGTTTTTGACTGCGGTGGGGGATTCAATTTGGCACATCAGAACGGTTTCTTCGTTTGCTTTCTTCATATAGTCGGTGGCGACTGGTATCTTCTCATAGCCGGTATGGCCGCGCAGCAGCGACACGCCGCGATTGCCGAGCGGATAATACTTGGCGTATTCCACCAATGCCCGCGCCTGCTCCACGGTATCGCAATTGGGCAGCAACAGGCCGTCCGCGCCCATTTCCATATACTTCAGCACAACTTCACGCCTTGCTTCGGGCACACGCACAAAACCGTCTATGCCAACCGCGCGAGCCATGCCCAGCAGCCCCGCCACCTTGGAATAATCGTAACCGCCGTGCTCGCAGTCGATAATGAACAGGTCAAAGCCGCACACCTTGAGCATTTTGACAATATCAGGATTGTCAAACGTTGTGATCATTGTTCCGATGATGCTCTCACCGCTTTTGAGTCTTGCCTTTAAGTTGCTCATTGTTACCTCCAGAAATAATTTACTGCATGCTACAACGCGAATGCCAATTACAAAGAATGGGGCTTTGAAAAAAGGATCCTCTTATGGAAGCTATTTTGCGCTTGGTACCGCTTCCTTATGCTTGCGATATTGATTGAGAGTGAAAAGTCGCGGGCAATTGCCGCTTAAATACCACTTGGCATTCAGCATCATTGTAGTGGCGCCATAAATGGGAGCGAAAATCTCTTAAGAGTGTATCGTAACGATGGCCTGCTGTAGTTTATAGAATGATAACCGGGTTGTCATTGAAGGGATTTCCGCCTAAGGGAATACGATTGGTCACTTCCTTTGAAATCAGTCCGTGATTAAAATATATCATTACGTTTCTGCTTGTGTCAACGAAATGCATTTCACATTTATGCCATTTATTGTTCATGGCCGTTTCATTTTATTTCAATATTGCAAGTTAAACATTTCACCAATATGGCAACCGTTTCTAAATTGCGCCTTGTATGCCCCGAAACCCTCCAGAAACGGGCAAAAATAATGGTTTTTTTCTGATGCCATCACCACATATTCAATATACCATTCGAATCTTTCATAAGCGCCCCATTCAGTTTCACATATAGCAAAACACACTTCATTATTTACACCGCGCATTCCTCCGGATATAATGGCTGTATTAACACATCAGGAGTCCGCTATGGGAAAATTTCTTTTTATCGGTTGTACACAAAAAATGACAGAGTACGCCCAATATTATATTAAGGCAACCGGAAGAACTGATGTAGAGGCCGTATGTTTTCCAGCATCAGATGCGGCGGGCGCTCTGGAATACGTAAAAGCATCAGAAGCGCAAATCATCATAGCGCGCGGAATCGTTGCGGCTGAGCTCAAAAGCAATACGGGCCGCTCGGTCATTGAAATTGTCATTACCGCGCAGGAGATGGGCCTTTTGATCAAGCAAGCAAAAGAGATGATGCGGAAAAAGACGCCCGCCATCGGCATCGTCGGCATTTCAAGAATGTTCTGCGACATGCGCGACTTTGACCAAATCTTCGATATCAAGCTGATAAAGGGCTTTGTCAATATTAGGACAGAACTTGAAGCGGCCGTAGAAAGGACCATTGCCGAGGGCGCAGAATTGATTATTGGCGGAGAGATCGTCTGTAACTGCGCAAAAAAGCGGGGCATGCCCTATTTACACCAGCCCGACGGATCCGACAGCATCGAGCAGGCGTTCCGCATTGCGGACAGCGTTGCCTGGGCGGCCGATATGGAAAAGAAGAATGCGGTTGAGCTAAAGGCGCTTCTTGATTTCTCCTCCAACGGCATCATAAAAATCGACAAGCAGGGGCTGGTCGTTTCACTGAACAACCGCGTGCTTGCGTTATTGGAAAAAACCAGGGACGAAGTGGAGGGAAGAAGCATAACGGAGCTTATTCCCGAAGTGGAGGAACAGCAGGTTTGCAATGACGTATTAAGAAATGGCCAAGAAGTTTTTTTCACATTCTGGCATACCACCGGCTCGGCCCTTGCGGTAAATGTGGTTCCCCTGATGTTTGACAGCGGCATTGAGGGGGCAATCCTTTCTTTTCACGTTATCAACAAGCTCAAACAGATGGAAGCGGAAGCCCGCCGCGATCTTTACCAGAAAAACAGCGATTTTGATTGGCTCCCCACATTATTCTCGGAAAATGCGTCCTTTTTACAGTCCGCAAAGAACCTTGCCCAGTATGACGAGTGTGTATTGCTTTCGGGGAGCCACCCGGCAGAACGGGAGATGATTGCCCGCTATATGCACAATGTCAGCTTGCGGCGGGAAGCGCCTTTTGTATATTTCACGGGGGATACTTACAGCCTGACCGCACAGAGCGGCGATTCCGAAAAAAATCCATTGCCCGTGGACGCCGGAACAATTTTTATTGACGAGGTGGAAACCTTATCGCGTCAGGCGCAATACCAGCTGTTCAGAACGCTCAGCGACGGGCTTCTGGCCAGGTATATCAGCGGCGCGCACAATGTGCAGATCATCATCGGAACGCAGGCGGATCTGGCCGAGGCTGTGCGCAAAGGCACGGTCCGGGAAGATTTGTACTATCTCGTTTCCGCGCTTACATTGGATATTCCTTCTCTTGAGAACTGCCCTAACGAGATAAGAAACTGGCTCAACCACTATATGCAGCAGTATTCGGATATGTATTCGGCATATGTTCATATCACCAAGGCTGCAAAGAGCGCCATCCTTAGCCACCCGTGGAGGGGCGGAATTGCCGAACTGCGCAGTTTCTGCTGCAAGGCAGTGATACATACGCCAAAAAACGTGCTGGATGAATCGACCGCTCTGCGCTTTCTTCGCAAGGCCAACCCGTATCAGCCGGTAGAAACATCACGCAAAAGCGCGGGCTTAAACGCTAACCCCGAAGTAACAAGGTTGAAATTTTTGCTTGAGAAATATGACGGGAACCGCAGTATGATTGCGGATGAAATGCACATTAGCGTCACTACGCTTTGGCGCCGCCTGAAAAAGTATGGGCTTATGCAATGAAACCAGGCAACCGTATCATTTCAATTTGAGCCTTTTTAATTTCACTCCGCGGGCGTTATTCTCCTTCACAACGGTATTGAGCGCGTCAATATTCTCATGCGTAATGCCAATTACCATGGGAATTAGCATTGAGCGGTTCGCAAAACAGAAGATATAATACCTGTCCGTGCAGTACTGCCCGATGAGCTTGTTTCGCGGATAGATCACAGACTCCCCATCCCCTGGCGTTATGGTTACCTGTGTGTCCGTAAACGTATAACTTTTAGTTTCGCCTATAGAATCCAAGAGTTGTCCCTGCGCGAGAGGAATACTTTTTTTCGTGGCGAACAGTATAGACCCACCAAGTACAATGCACAGCAGCGAGACGGCGATGAACATCAGCGAATACTTGGACGGATTGACGAAATGCTGCACGGCCATGAGTACAAGCAATGCAGCCGATACCGCCAGAAAAATATACAGCGGCTTTGTGGGAAATATTTTTTTGAGCAGTTTTTCATATTCCGCGCGTTCGCCGGGCTGTGGCGTTTGAACGATTGTAATAGCCATGTTTCTTACCTCGGGTTCATAGTATGATGGTTGCGCTATTTTATCATGGCTGCGCCATTTCATCAATCATTAAAAGTTCACGGGTGCGGCAGAACAAAGGCAGCGTTGCGGCAAAGGGCCGCGCGACCGCTAATAAAAGACCGACTTCGGCAAACTGGAACGGGGAATTACAAATGGTTGCTTTATACTTCGCTATGCAAATGACATTGATGATGTTCAGCGGCTTTTTGCTGCGCAAGACCAACCGCGTAAATGATACTTTTGCAAAGCCGCTCACCAGGCTTTTTATAGACCTCGTACTTCCCTGCATGATCATAAACGCCATGGCAACGGCGCAGTTCTCGCTTGAAACGTTGCAAAACAGCCTGATTCTTGTGGGGTTGGGAGTAGCATATTTCCTTCTTGTAGGCATCGTAGTATATCTGATTACCTTGTTTCGCAGGAATGATGAACATGTCAACCAGCACCGTTTTGCGATGCTAATGCCCAATTTCACAGCAATGGGCGTGCCGATCTCCGAGGCGTTCTATGGTGCGCAGGGCGTGCTGTACAACACGATGATGGGCCTTCCCATGCGTATCGTGCTCTACATGAGCGTGCCGTTCCTGTTTCGAAAGAGGTGTGCCCCCGCACATGGCCTCAAGGAAAACCTGCGCGGAATCCTGAAATCCTTGAACATCCCACCCGTATACGCCACATTTATAGGTTTAATTCTGTTCGTTACCCAATGGCGTCCGCCAGAATTGATTATGTCTACGCTTGGCGTGATTAGCAAAATGTCCTTGCCTCTGGGCGTCATACTCTGCGGCATCGTCATTGGCGGTATCCCGAAAGGGTCGAAACCCCGCTGGTCTGTACTGTGGATTTCGTTGTTCCGCAATTTTGCCGCGCCGGCGCTGATGCTGGGGCTGATGCTTCTCCTCAGGCTTGACCCGATCGTATCCAAAACTGCCGTTACCATGGTATCGCTTCCCATCGCAATGGTGTACTCCTCCTTTTGCGTGGCGTATGACGCCGAGCCCCAGCAGGCCTCGCTTTGCATATTGGTCTCCACCGCGCTTTCCGTAGTGACCATTCCAATGTGGCACTACATTCTGGAGCAGGTATTTTAAATGAATGCTACGAAATGAAACACCGCCCTGAGCAACTCGCTCCGGGCGGCAAATATAGCCTGATGCAGTTATAGCCTCTGCATTTCAGGATAAGAGTCTGAGCACCTCAATGAAGCCATGCGCCCTACCCCAACTTTACACAATCTCCACCTGCACCTCCGGCAGGCGGCGCTGCAGGCGGGATACGAAGTTGTCGCCCGTGGTGTCCGGGGACGCGCCCAGCACCAGCACGGATGCTTCATGCGCTTTGGCGTAGGTTTCCAATGTTCCCTCCACATCGTCGGCGCGCAGCATGGCAAGCGAACCTCCTGCAAGCTGTGCAGCGGTAAAGAGATATTCCAAGGCTTCCCCTTCTATTGCATTTCCCAGGAAATTCTCCCCTGTTCTGACCGCATGCACGATATGCAGCGGCAAATTGCGTTTTTGGGCGATTTCCTCCCCCCGTTCCACCAGCCTTGCACAGGTCCGCTGGCGGGTCACGCACACCATAACGATGCGTTTTTCATGTTCATGCTCCATCATTGTCGCGGGTGAAAGCGTCTTTTTCATACGCTGCCCTCCGTTGCTAGTAATTTATCCGGCAGATCCACCGGGACGTAGGATTGGATGAATGCCATTGCTTCGCTCGCGTCGTTTGCTACGGCGTATAGGGCGCGGTATGCGACATGCGCAAAATTTTCAGCGTAAAGCCGTTCGAACTGTTCCAGCATGGGATCGAAAAAACCATCTAAATTGATGATGACAATGGGTTTGTCGTGGTAGCCAAGCTGCCGCAGCGTAATCACTTCAAGCACCTCTTCAAGCGTGCCAAAGCCGCCCGGAAGCGCGATAAAGGCGCCCGCGAGATCCTCCATGCGCTGCTTGCGTTCGTGCATGGTCTGGGTTTCAAAAATTTCCGTGCATTCAGTGTAAGCTATTCCGGGCTTGTTGAGCCGTTCGGGAATGACGCCTATGATTCGCCCACATTCCTTTCTGACGCCGCGCGCCACCGCCCCCATCAGACCGCGCTGCCCACCGCCAAATACCATGCCCGCGCCCGAGAGCGCCACGGCCTGCCCCAGTTCTTGCGCCAGGGTAAAATATTTCGGTTCCAGCAATTCGCTGGAGGAGGCAAAAATACAGACATTGTTTTGTTCCATGAAAGGATTTATCCCTCTTTCCGTACAAAGGGCGAAAAGTGCCTGACAGGCCCAGCCCTACTATATACTATCGTTAAATTTGTTTCACGCGCGCTTGCTGCTTTATATATTATTGCGCACGCCGCATGCGCAATGCGCAATGCCCCTTTGAGTCTGCCCTACTTGAGCAGTTCGCGCGCGATGTCGAACTTGGTCTGGGAAAACGCGGCTGAGTTTGCGGGCACCTCCAGCATAACAAGCACGAGCCTGTCCTCCCCGGTGTTTACGCGGTACCCTGCAAACCAGTTGATCTCCTTTGTTTTGTCATTGCCGACCTCTGCCGTACCCGTCTTACCCGCAATGTTGTCCAAACGCAGCCAATAACCGGTACCGGTTTGGATAACGTCCTCCAGCATGGGGGTCAGCGTATTCACTGTGCTTTGCTGGATAATGTTCTCTTTCCATACGCTGTTTTCATGCTGGGTAACGGGCGTATAATCCGGGCCATCTGTACGGTAAAGCCCCTTTACCACATAGGGCGTCTGTATGCTGCCATTGTTTGCGAACGCGGAAAACATGCACGCTGCCTGCAGGGGGGTAATGAGGACCTCGCCCTGGCCATACGAGCTTTCCGCCAGCAGCATGGGCGACCATTGCGATTTTTCGTTTTTCATCTGTGCCGGCAATACGGAGGTATCGAACGGGACGCTTTCCGTATACCCGGCGTTCTCCATAAAGCTTACAAACGAATCCGTGCCGGTTTTCAGCGCGGCATAGGCAAAATAGATGTTGTCCGAGTCAATCATGCCGCTGTGCATGTTGAGCGGCGGAGAGTTTCGGTGGTTCAGATGCACGCGGGTAATGGAAGCGTACCCCCAGGGGCCGAACTCCCCGTTATCCGAGGGAAGCCACTTGTCCTCCTCTATTCTCTCCTTGTCCATGGGGAATGTGGAGTCCGTCGTCATGGAGCCGCTTTCCAGCGCGACCGCAGCCGTATAGGGCTTGAATATGGAGCCGGGAGGGTACAGGCCGCGTGTAAGCCGGTTAAAGAGCGGCGCGTTCTTCTGCGTACTTAACCGCTGCCAGTCCGATTCGGGTATACCGCGCGAAAACAGATTAAGGTCGAACGAAGGGTAGCTGACCATGGCTTCCACCGCGCCCGTCTTGGGGTTTAGAACCACCACGGCCCCCGCCGTGTCCTCCCCAAAGAGCGAGTATTGCAGCAGAACTTCCGCACGGTGCTGCAAATCCGGGTTCAGCGTCAGCTGCACGTCCAACCCGTTTTCAGCCTTTTTTTCATAAAGCGTCTTTTTGTTCAGGCCGTCCGGCGCACTGATATATATATAGTACCCGTCCGTCCCCCGCAGCTGCTTTTCGTATATGCTTTCGAGTCCGCTTTTGCCCACACGCGAGTCTGCGTTGTATACGTCGTCCCCTTTTTCGTTGCCGGTAAGCGTTTTCAAATCCTCCGGCGAGGCCGCGCCGACATACCCCAGAATATGCGCCAGCGTGCTCTTCTGCGGGTAATAACGCAAAGTTCCGAAATTGCTTTTGTCTATTGATACGCCGGGGATCAGCAGCAGTTGTTCTTCCAGGCTCTCTGTCAATTCATCCGGATACAGCTGCTTGAGTATGGCAAAATCGCCGTATACGTTTTTGAGCTTTTTCTCCACCGCCTCGATAGACATATCCAAAAGCATGGCCGTCTGGCGAACAAATTGCGCTTCATCCTCAATTTTAGCCGGTACAGCGATCACGCTTACGGCGTTGACCGTCTGCGCGTACACCACGCCGTCCGCTAATATCTCCCCGCGCAACGCCGCAGTCTTGCCCACGCGTACGGTGTCCCCCCAACCCATTTCAGGGAAAAGCAGCGCGGGCGACCATTCCACCGTCCACAATCCGTTTTCGCGCCGGATGGACATACGGAATTCCATTTCATGTTCGCCTATGAGGGGGCTGTCGTAACTGAGCCTGTAATCATATACGCAGATGGCTTCGCCCTCCACGGAGGACGTTGGCGTATAGCTTAATCCGCCGATTTCAAGTTCTTCAAATATCACCTTGTAGCGTTCAGAAAACTGAGCCTTGGAAATGCGGTTCGTGGGCTGCTCCTTATTTTCCGCTTTGTCCTTCGCCTCACGGTCCGCATCGTACCGAACAGAAGAATGCAGCATATCGTAGGCCGCACCATACTCCCCCGAATGGATCAAATTTAAAAACGCGTCACGCGCGTCCGCGGCGGAAGGCGCCTTGCAGGCCGGAACCGCCAGTGTAAGCAATATCAGCGAAAAAAGCAGGCAGAGGCTTCGCTTCATGGCACCCTCGTCATTCGTATTGGCATTCGCCGGTAAACCATCCGTTACCAGTATACCATAGCAAATTAGACATAGTGATAGGAATAACAGTGAAATTATAATGAACGATGATGGCAATATAGAGATGCGTTTCAATGCGTCGACTGGCTGTTACATATAAAAGGGCATGGATGCTTAAGCATCCATGCCGAACGAATGAAACCTTTTCGTGGGGGCAAAACATGCATCGCGCCTTCGCGATTTGTGTTTATTATCAGAATCCCTTTTCCAGAATCCAATCCGCAAGCTCCCCCGCCTGTTGGTGCCTGAGCGCGCGGATGCGCTCCGCCATCTCATGGGACTGGAAGGGCGAGCAAAGCAGTACCGGCGCGATGCGCTCAATAAACGCTTCATCCATGGCGTCCGAATACACTTTCGCGTCCACAATGCAGCCCTTGCTCAAAGAAAGCTGCATTTCAACGCCGCCCCAGGAAAAGCGCTTCTCCAGCACGATGTCAAAAGACGGCGTTCGGCCCATTTTCCATTCCCAGGAGCTGTAAAGCTCCGTAAGGGCGCTGAGCTTTTCTTCGTTCAGCTGGAATTCCTGCCCCACGCGAGCGATGCCGTACGTCTTGATAAACGCATCAATCAGCGCGTCCTTCATAGTCTCCACCGTCAGCGCAGGGTTGAGTTCATGCAAATTCTGCACCCGTGCACGCACGCTTTCAATGCCTTTTGCGGCGAGCTTGTCCGGCGGGGGCGCAAGATAGCGCGAAAGCTTGTGCATATCTACGTCGATCAAAACCGTCCCGTGATGCATGGCGACGTCAGAGCTGAAGCGGAACGCGTTGCCGGAGAACTTCGCGCCGCTCTGCTTCACGACCAGATCGTTCCTGCCGGTAAACTCCGTTTCAATATTGAACTTTGCCGCCGCCTGCTGGATGACGGAAAGCTGTTTGTGCACGTCATAGGCCCGGCGGGGCATTATAAATGTGAAGTTCAGGTTGCCAAGGTCGTGGAACACCGCCCCTCCGCCGGAAGTGCGCCGTGCAAGCCGCCCACCCTCCTGCTCTAAAATCTGGGTACGGCATTCCTTCCATGCGTTCTGGTTCTTGCCTATCACCACGGTATTCTGGTTCTGCCACAGATAGAGCGTGCAGCTCCCCCCCTGTGTGTCGAACAGCAGCGCTTCGAGCGCGAGGTTATGGTAAGGGTCATAAACGCTGCTTAAATAAATTGTATTTTGCATGAGGTCCTCGCTTTGATAATAGGATAGTACTACTATACCCAAATGCAGCCGCACTCACAAGCGATTGCTTAAAAATGCAGGTTTGTTTTGACCGGCTTGCAAATGTATTTGACAAATGACCGTTTCTTACAGTATCCTGTTATAATATATTAAAAGGGGTAAATTGCGCATGATCGGTCAATTGGAAGAGCTGCGTGCTTACCTTGCTTCGATAACTGGCGCGGCTGCGGGAAAATCCGTATACCCACATGAAATAGATTGCCCCGCCGAGGGCGTTGCAGCGCGGTGCGCGGCGCCATTACGGCTTCAAACCGATGCAGGGGAGCTGTGCCACAAGCTGCAGGAATTACTACCAACGTTCAAGTATTATGGCGTCTCTCCCATTACGCGCGTCACGCATAGCGGTGGGCACCTGCTCTTTACGCTAAGCAGGGAACTGTATACCACACTGCTGCAACAGGCGCTCAACGTTTACGCAACGGTAGCCGGGCCCGGGCTTTCCACGCCACATGAGGACGCTGCGCACGCGCGTATCCGGTATACCATACGGCGGATGTGGATGCTTTCACGAAAAGCGGACGGCATTCCCCACTGCGCGGATAACCCCGCCGTGCAGCACGCGCTGCTCCTAACGTTGGCCATACCCGAGCGTCTGGACCATCCCCGCGGGTTACGGCTGAGGTTACTCGCCGCTTCCGACGCGCTCTTGTGCATGACCCGCAGCGTTCTGCCAAGGCTCAGGCCGGGTCTTTGCAAAAACAGCGCGCATGTGGCTGAACTTGGGTTTCGCATTCTTACCCTTGGACTTATGACACTTTATGGGCCGCCTGAGCAGCCTGAACAGGAGGAACAGCAATGATTATAAAATGGTACGGACACAGCAGCTTTTTATTGACGGCGGAGAATGGCCTGAGAATATTCACCGATCCCTGCGGACCGCAGACCGGCTATACGCTTCATGATATCGAGGCCGATATCGTAACCGTGAGCCACCAGCACTCCGATCACAATTATCTTGCCGCCATCTCGGGTACGCCCGTAACGCTGCAGGAGGCGGGCGTATTTGAGCGCAGCGGCGTCCGCATTACCGGCATCCCCTCCTTCCATGACGACGCGGAGGGCAAAAAACGCGGCAATAACCTGATATTCCTGTTCGAGCTGGACGGCGTTCGTATCGCGCATTTGGGCGATCTTGGCGCGCTGCCTTCCGAAGAAGCATTTGCGGCTTTGGGGAAGCTCGACGTGCTGCTTTGCCCCGTGGGCGGCACCTATACCATAGACCCGCCCGCCGCGTGCGAGATCGCAAACCGCACCTGTACCCGCGTGTTGATTCCCATGCACTATCAGACGTCGCAGCTTAAGTTTTCAAAGCCCTTGCTTGGTATTGAGCCACTTTTGTCCATCGCGCGCAATTGCAAAGTACATAAGCTCAACCAGAGCGAGGCAACCATCACCCCGGGCAGCCTGGGCGAGGACCGGGTGCTAGTGTTGGATTATGAAAGATAGCTTCTGTCCATGCAAAAAGCCCGCTAAAAGCGGTTAAATTGGGCGAGCAGCCATCCCACATAACTTGGGGAACGGCCTGCAATGAGGAAACCAAAACACCGCCGATATTGGGCGGTGTTGTTTTTATGGTGATCCCGTTATCTTTGATAGTACAATCAACTGCCCGAAATCAGTTCTAATCAGGTATACGCAAGCTTTTCAGAAAGTAGCGCTTTTGTTTATTGCCGCGGATGCTTCAATAACCCAATCAGCTTTTTAGTATTGCAGGATACGGGGCAGATCGGCCGCCTGCTTTACCCAATCCTCAACCTGTTTCTCTGTGGGAAGCTTTCTTACAAGGGATTTGACATCGTTAATTTCCTGCATTTTTTTAATAAGGTTTTCGGCTTTGCGCGTTGCCAGCTCGGGTACGGTATCAACACCGGCTGCTTCCAGCAACTCGGCATACTCACCGCCAATGCCGTTTATTCTGGCCAGGTCCGCATGGTTTGCCCATTTCAGAATCAACTTATCAGAAATTCCAGTTTTTTCGGCAAGTCCATCCCTGCCTTTTTTGGTAGCACATGTTTCCAGTAATGCTTCTGTTGAGTTCACGCCTGAAGCCTTGAGTTTTGTTTCATAGGCTTCTCCAATTCCCTCGATAACGCTGAGTTTTGACATATGTATTGCCCCTTTCATATAACGATTGATAAAGTGCGTTCAAAAAACGCTCCAGGCTGCCAGAACAAATAAAGAGGGCATCAAAAAGCTTATGCCCTTTGTTGCCCTTAAAATAACTTTTTAACGCTGCCGAACAAATCGCCTATGGATTCCAGATTGATCTTTGCCTTGACGCCTTCAATCACCTTCTGTATCAACTCATCAGGCAAATCAATGCCGATCAGGCCTTCCACCGTGGGGATGGGCTCCTTTTGAAACTTACTCATAAGCGTTTTATCGCTTTTGATTTTTTCTACAATCTCATCAATCTTTGCTTTGATATCCATTTGCATGCTCCTTTTGCTGTTCTATCTCTAAGATACACAGTTTCGGAGCATAGAAACGCCATCCGCTAAAAATGCCGTTGTTACATGCTACTGCGGGAATACGACAGTTAGCATCATCTGAAAGCGTTCCTCTGCGCGAACGGCGTGGGGCTTGCCTGCGGGCATGACGATGCTCTCCCCCGACTTTATGTGGTACTCAACGCCCTCAATTGTGATAATACCTGTACCGTCGAGCGCCGTAACGAGTGCATCCCCCCCGGACTCGTGGGTGCTGATTTCCTCACCCGCCTCAAAAGCGAAGAGCGTAATGGAAACCGCCTTGTTCTGTACCAACGTGCGGCTGATGATCTGGCCGGGCTGGTAAGGCACAAGCGTGGTCAGAGGCAGTACGGTTGAATGATCAATATTTTTTAGAATGCTCATTGTCTTCCCTTTCTATCTGCATGTTCTAGACTATATTCTCTTTTCTTACGAAGGAGAAACCAGCCGCTTTTCGCCGGTAATGCCCTGTATGGGCGCAATATCCTGCGTGACTTCCAGCGTGCCTAAGAATTTGCCCGCGTCGTCGCGTACCGCAAAGTAGCGGATCAGCAGATAGCGCCCCCCCATCTGAATCCAGAAATCCTCATGTTCCTTTTTCCCTGCGCTAAAATCATCCAATATGCCCTGTACCACATACATACTGGCAGGAGGATGGCAGTTGATGACCTTTCGGCCAATGATGGCGCGGGTGCGCGGGAATATGCGCTCCTTGTTTTCTGAAAAGTATTTAACGGTACCCTCCGCGTCCACAAACGTAATGTCAAATGGCAGAGCGTTGAGTACGCGCGTCAACTCCTCTACCGAGAATACGCCCGTTGGCAGGCGAATTTGTCCCGCTGTGAGTTCTGGCTTGCTCTCCTGCTGCACGTGCCCTCTAGGCGCCCATACAGGCTGCGCAGAGATCAAGAAATATCCGAGATCGCCCTGCTCCCGCGAAATTGCCGCCCATTCATCGGCGGAGAGCGTTTCGAGCAGCATGGGGAACAGAATGTTCTCTTCCTTAAATACCATTTCGCCGGCCTTTGCGATTGCTTCCTCCAGCGAATGGACGGCTTCCCCGCCCCTACCGGCTTCCAGCGCAAGCAGCGCTGCTTTTAAGAGGCCGCGAATTTGATCGTCCACGCCCCACATTACCTTGGGCGGCGCAGTAATGCCGTGCTTTTCCAGCAGCGGGAACAGCAGGTTTTCCTTTTTGCTATAATGGAGATCAATTTTTAATAGCGTCTGCACGCTCTCAAGTAGCGCCTCCTGCTCTTCCTCTCCACTGCACAAAAAGAATGCGCGGAGCCTGGGCTTTACTTCTTCATCCAGCAGCCGCTCCAGCGCCCGGTTCTCAAGGCGCAACGTTTGCAGCGGATGCCCGGCCTCATAGGAAACATCCTGCGGCTGGCTGTGAATCTCTTCAATAGAGCCTTTGAATACCGCTGCGTGCACATCGCACAGGCGCTGTACTTCTGTTACGGGCATTCCGCCTGCGATCAGCGCCTGTTCAGCCGCTGAAATCTCCGAGGCGGAAACGCCGGAAAACGCTTCTTCAAACTGCGCCTTGACCTCGTCCACCGTCTTGCCCTCGTGCAATTGCCGGATTAATTGCTCGATAACTGATTTGCGGTATTCTGCGTTGTTGATTTCCTTGCTCATATACGCATTCTTCCTTTCCCTATTCTTGCACCGTATAGCCGCTTTCTTCAAGCGCCGAGCGGATACGGTCCATGCCTATGTTCTTCAGAGCCGCGCCCTTTTTTAGCGTCATGAAGCGGCCCGCTGTCTGTAGCATGCCCGGCTTTGCGATATCCGTAAACCCCAGTTCCTGCAAAACCGAAATCAGCTCCGGATGCTTTGTGCACAACGCGTACACGGTTTCATTCAGGTTCAACTCCTGCTGCATGTTCCGCGCTCTCCCGTCCTTTTACATTTCTTGAGTAAAGTATACTGCTTTACTTGGGATTTGTCCGTTGTATATACAACAAAAAAACATCCGGAGGAAAAACCCGGATGCTCGGCATCGTTTGTCATTCTGGGCCGAAGGCGAAGAATCCGACTCGCTATGCCCCTCAACACAGGGCATCAATATCCTTCGCTTCTCTCAGGATGACAGGCAATGGGCTGATACGTGAAAAGCATCCGGAGGAAACTTCGGATGCTTTTTCGTTAAGTACGTGCGCTGCAACCTATGCCAACTTTTTCCCAAGTTCCTTGCAGGCCGCCTCGCCCTCGGCGTCGGGCGTTTCGTGGACGATCAAACCGTCGGCCACCAAAGAGATTCCGGCCGCTTCAACGTCTGATTGCCAGGTGCGCATCCATTCACCGTCGCCCCAGTCATAGGACCCGAACAGAGCGACCTTCTTGCCCGAAAGCGAGCCCTTTACGCTATCAAACATGGGCGCGAACTCGCCGTCCTCCAGTTCCTCTACACCCATAGACGGGCAGCCGAAGGCCAACGCGTCAAAGCCCGCCACCTGATCCTTCTTAAAATCTGCGGCCTGGAATACGGATACATCTGCGCCCGCGCCTTTCGCGCCTTCCGCGACATAGTTCGCCATAGCCTCGGTGTTTCCGGTGCCGCTCCAATATACGATCGCTACTTTGCTCATACTATTCTCCTCTTTCTATCCTCATTGCCCTTTTATGCATGATCCTCCCCGGGTTTCCCCGGCAAGAATAGTCTACCAATATACTCGGAATTTATCGGTTGTATTTCCAACAAAACACCAAATTTACGCCGTGATGGTTAGCTGTTTGACAGATCTGCCCATATCAAAGAGCCGCAGATAGACCTCCGAGCATTTTTTGTACCGCGCAAAGCAGCCTGCGGCATAGCAGGCATCGCCATAGACCTTCCAGCAGCCGCACAGCGTAAAGTTGCGGCCGTTGTGTTCAATAAAACCCAACACGTCCTCCAGCGGGTAACTCAAAAACAAGCCGATCTCATGGGGAAATCCCTTGCGCGCCCGAATACGTCGGGCAAGCGTTACAAGCGCCGCCTGCGCGGAATCAAGCTGATCATATCCGCATCCGGATAAAAACGTGCGTACTTCGGTAGAAGATAAGTCCTGCTCCAGCTTTGCAGGGCGGTAAGCGTAGACGAGCGCACCGGCCTGATCGTTGTTGAGCACATTTAGCCTTACACCATGGGGAGAAAGCTCCCTGTCCCAAAAGCTTGCCTGCACATTAACGTCTATCATACAAGCGCACCGCTGCACACGAAACAACCCGCCCGTTTTTAGCCCAGCCAGCGTGGGGGCGCAGTACGCCACCAAATTCCGTTCAAAGTTATCCTGTTGCCTGCACATATGCCTATTATGCACGCTGCGCCTGGTCAAAATGCGATGAGAGTATGCTCCTCAAGGCAGAAATGCTGCTGGAATGCACGCGCTCTACGCACGCGTTTGTTCGCCTGGCCTCGCACATGGCGCACTCCACCATTTTGTGGGAAACCGTATCTGTAAAAAGGATCAAAAGATCGGGTGAGCCGATCTTGCGCTTTAGCTCCCCCTTCATCTGCGTAAACACTTTGGCCGTGCATCCATAATCCTCGCAGCACGACTTATAGAGGTGATGCATTTTACAGTTCCCGCCCACAATTACGACGCTCATACTGCGGCTCCTTTCGTTTAATGGCGTTAGTTGCGTCTAACCATTCTTCCAAAGAAAGAGAATGTGTTGTCCATTCTCATGTACTCGCGTATGGTTAGATGCGTCTAATCATTACTAATATGCTAGGATTTTACCATGGACATGCCCATGCGTCAAGGAAATGGGCGCAAATCTGGCGAACGGTTTGTAGCCCAAAGCTAACAGACACTCCTGATAGGATCGTGCGCGTCATAGGCACGTTTTGGCCGGGCGCAAAATAGTTTGATAACAGAAACGCATAGCGCAGCGCTCAGAATGCCATCCTGCGGCACTGAGCGGAATTGTACAATGGTCTTCCTGTTTGGACTGGAGGCGTTTGAATATGTTGCCCGTTTTAATCGGCCTATTGGTGTTATACATTGCGCTTTTTTTGCTGCAGCGGTTTATACGCAAGTCACTGCGCGCCGGAGCCGCAAAGCAATCAGCAAAGAAGGAATAACGTCCCGCCTTTAAAAAATAACCCCAGAATGATCTGGGGTGCTTTCGTCCAGCGCTCAAACCTGCTTCTTTTTCTTTTGATACCGTTCTTCTTCGCTGAATATGCAGCCGCAGTATTTCTGCATATACAGTTCCATCTCCCGCGCTTTTTGCTGCCCTTCCCGGAAATAGGGACGGAAATCCCGGTATAAGAAGGCCACGCCGTGTTTTTGCGCCATATACTCCCCCGTCTCCCGCAGAAGGTCATGGTTCTGATAAGGGCTTATTAACAGCGTTGTGGAAAACTGTTCATAACCGTGCTCCGCCGCATACCGGGCGGTGCCTTCCAGCCGTATTTCGTAACAGCGTGAGCAGCGGGTATCCAACGCAGGCATTACCTCCGCTAAAAATGGCCGCAGGCCATATTCTTCCTGCAGCACATATTTGAGCGCATTGCTTTGCGCATACGACACAAGCGTTTCCTTTCGGCTGCGGTATTCCGTATACGGATGGATATTGGGGTTATACCAATAGAGCGTAGGCTCTATGCCTTCCTCGCGCAATGCATTGATGCATTCTATGGAGCAGGGCGCGCAGCAGGCGTGCAACAGCGTTTTCATATTTTTCTCCGTGACCTTGCGTTCTGCAATCTATTATAGCACGAATCATGATAAGCAGCGTAACTTGCAGGCCAGATGAAAAATGCAGAACCGGTTTGGTATGGGTAAAATAAAAACGGAGAGGCCCTCCGCCTCTCCGTTCTAATCGCTCCTTGCGCTTAAACCAGTCAATTGTATCTCCACAAGAGTAGACGTACAGCGGGCCTGCTTCGCTGCCATCGAAAAAGTTTGTGTTTACCAGCGCAACTTTGGCGAAATCATCCGGCACCACAAAATACAGCGAAACCAACACGGGATCATAAGTGTTCAGGATAAGGGGGAAGCTTGTAACATCCCCTTCGTAATACGCATACGCAACTGGGAACTTATGCGAAATGATCTCGCTGCCAGCAGCGGTGCCCAACAGAATAAAGTTGTAATCCGCCATGTAGAGGCCGTTCTGTTGTTCCGATTGCTGCAGCTGCAGATCAACCTTTACAAACTTATCGCCGGTTTCTTTATCGTCCTCCTCATATACGCCATATACCATAAAGTTGATAAAGTTCTCCGGCTCGACCATCTGTTCCGTCTGAATGCCGGTTCCATTTTTATCTTTTACTCTTTGGTTGACCGAGCTGACGACATCGGCATAAATACCTTCGTATTCTTCCTCTGCTCCGGCATCCGGCGATACGCCTGTGGCTTTGCCCGTGGCAAGATTATATGCGCCGCCGGTGTCATGGACCGTATCATAATAATAGATCCAGTCGCCGACTACGCAGAGATGGTTCGCTTCAACGTCCTGAAGCTTGGTTGTGGACGTGCCATCCACGTTTACTTTGTATAGAAAGCCATTATCTGAATTGTTGCGGTAATAAATCCATTCGCCCACAACATTGAGGCAGGCGGAATTGTCCGCATTCACTTTTGTTCGGTCACTGCCGTCAACCCTGATTTTGTATATGGACCCGTTGTCGGAATTGTTCCGGTAGTAAATCCAGCCATCTGATACATTAAGCGAAAGACAGGCATCCACATCGTTGATAACGGTCTTGTTTGAGCCATCGATGCCGATTTTGCTGATATTTTTTAACGAATAATTGCTATAATAAATCGTATCCCCGACTACGAAAATATCGCTGCTCCATTCCTCGCAAAGACGTGTCCTCTCCGTACCGTCCGTCTTTATTTTGTAAAGATACAATTCATCGGTTATATTCACATAATAGATCCAATCGCCTGAAACAACAGCAGAAGTACATGTATCCTCCGACAACAGCGTCCTTTGTGTACCATCCGTTTTAATTTTATAAAGGTGGCTGTTCTCGCCTGTATTCACATAATAAACCCAATCCCCGATCACGTTAATAAATTCAATGCGGTCTGTGGAAAGCTGCTCAAAGCCGCTGCCGTCGCTTTTTGATTTATAGAGTGTCTCACCATCGTTGAAATTGGCATAATAAATCCAGCCATCCTGAAAGGCTGCGCTTCCAAAATTGGAAAGGTTGCCATGACTGTTGCCGTTTTGAACATCCGGTACGCTTTGTTCGGGTGTTGGAAAAGGCGCCAATGTAGGCAACAGCCCTGCGCTTGCCGTTGCCTCCGGCGCAAAGGTTGGCGTGAGGCTCTCTTCACCGCCCTTGTTGTTCAAAAGCACAACGGCCAATATGCCTATGGCCGCTACAGCCACGCACCCCATGACGATTGGAAGCCGGGAACGCTTTTTCGAGCCCGGTATGGGATTGGGTGCCGGGTTAGGTATAGGGTTAGGTATGGGATTGGGTATCGGCGGAACCGGAGCCTGCGCATACAGGGCGGCGGCAAGTTCCGTTACGCTCTGGTATCTGCTTTGCTGGAACACAGCCATTCCCTTCATCAACGCTGCTTCCTGCCGGGGCGCGATAAAAACGCCCAATTGCGAAGGAGGCCTTACAGGATCGCTCTCCATCCGCTCGATGGATTCTGGCGGCGTTACCCCGGTGATTGCACGGTAGACCGTTGCGCACAGAGCGTAGATATCTGTCCACGGGCCTTGCTTGCCCTGCGTGCGGTATTGCTCTTCCGGCGCATAGCCCGGCTTTACCAGTATGGTGCGGCTTACATTGTCCATGGCGCCATACTCTCTTGCCGCGCCAAAGTCCAACAGCTTTAAGCCGCCTCCTCTTGTAAGCATGATATTGTCCGGGCTGATGTCCCGGTGGATAATCCCCGCTTTATGTACCTCGGCAAGCGAGTAAATAAGGGGCCGGGCCATGTCCAGCATCTCCTGAGCGGCTAGCTTTCCGCCTGCACGCGCAAGACGCTGCTTTAATGTCTCCCCTTCCACAAACTCCATCACGATATATGCCGTACCGTTTTCAAGAAAAAAGTCCTTCACGGAAACAATGCCCGGAAGGGTATAGAATTTAGCGAGCCTTTTTGCCTCGTTGACAAATTGATCCCGGCCCTTTTGAAAAAACTCCGCTTTATCCCCCACATAAGGCGTCACAGAGGGGGCGATTGTATTTTCACGGGTGACAAAGCCTGTGGGATAGTATTCCTTGATCGCAACTTTCAGGTCAAGGTTTAAATCCCATCCCAAATAGGTAATACCAAAGCCGCCCTCACCCAGGCTTTTGCCCACGATGTACTTTCCATTCAAGATGCTGCGCGGCTTAAGATGGTGCGGAGAAACATGATAGCTACGCTCGTCAAAGCCGCAACGCATGCAGACGCCGGCTGTTTCCTTCTGCCACATGCAGTTGATACAGAACAGATCAGAGTCAAAAGTCACAATTCACACCTCTATACGCCTTATATGCTACATTGCATGTGAAATACAGCTACATCAGGTAGGCCGGGAATAAACAAAGAAGTACTGTGCGCCAAATCAGCGCCACACGTAACCGGTGCCGGTTATATGATAGCTCAGCAAATGGGTTATCAATTGCAGTTTTTCAATATCAAATACTTTTGATCTGTTATCTTCCCAATATCGCCTCGTAAATATCCTGAAGCGCATCGGCGCTGAAATATTCAATTACGATCTTGCCGCGTTTTTTACCGCCCGTGATCTTCACCTTGGTGCCCAGACGCTCACGCATGCGCTCTTCCGCGTCGTACAAGTCGGCGTCCATGGGCCTTTCCTTGCGGGGCCTCTTTTCTTTCGTTTCCTCCCCCGCTGCGGCCTTTACAAGCTGTTCCATGGCGCGCACGGAGGAACGGTTTTCCACCGCCTGTTTTGCCAGACGCTCCTGCACAGCGGCATCCTCCAGCACGGCAAGCGCCCTGCCATGCCCGGCGGAAAGCGCGCCGGAACGTATGAGTTTTTTAACCGGCTCAGGCAGGCTCAATAAGCGCAGCGCGTTTGCAACCGCCGGGCGGCTCTTTGAAAGACGCTCGGAGACTTCCTCCTG
>JAEYSE010000067.1 GCA_023435025.1 Bacillota bacterium | reverse complement strand
CAGCCGCCCGGAAATGTTGCAATCGCCCGGCCGAACTTTCCAACCATGGGGCCAAGCAGAAATATGGAAGAGCGCAGGGACTTGGACAGATGTTCCGGAAGTTCATGGCACTGCGCATCCCGCGGATCTATGATCAGGACATTTTCCTCCCAAGAGATTGTACAACCAAGAGCGCGCAACAGCTCAATCATGTTGTACACGTCGCTTAGGCGCGGACAATCAAGCAGCCGCACAGGATGCTGCGCCAACAGCGCGGCTGCTAAGATAGGCAGCGCGGCATTTTTGGCGCCTGGCGCGTTCAGCTCGCCGCAAAGCGGCGACCCGCCCGCCACGATGATACGGGACATCAAATTTCACCTCCGGATGGCTCGCGAACAATTTCATCTTATGCATCCGGTTGAGAAAACGTGCCGTGCCTGAGCCCTAAGCACCATGTCCCTTGTTCTAAGCGCTGTAGCGTGTACTCTATAATTCGGATGTATGGCGCGAAATGTTTAGCAGGACGCCCATTGCGCTCATAAAAATCAGCAAGGAGCTGCCTCCCGCGCTGATAAAAGGCATTGCCTGACCGGTGGTGGGCATGACGCCTGTGACGACACCCACATTCACCGCGACCTGCAGCGCAAACACGATTGTGATCCCCGCTGCGAGCAGGCTTCCGAAGCGATCCTTGCACTTTAGCGCCACGCGTATACCGCGGTATACGATAAACAGATACAGTAGCAGCACCACCGCTGCACCGATAAACCCGAGTTCTTCCCCAACAATGGAAAACACGAAGTCGCTTTCCCCAAACGTTAAATACAGCAGCTTCTGGCGGCTGTTGCTCAAGCCCTGCCCAAACAAACCTCCCGCCCCCAACGCATAAAGGGACTGAATGAGCTGGTAGCCCGTCCCGGCAGGGTCTTCCCAAGGATTGGTGAAGCTTATAAGACGCTTCATGCGGTATTCCGCCACCACTGTCAGCAAGAAGAAAAGCGCCACGCCTGCAAGCATCAACAGTGCAATGTACTTAAAATCCGCGCCGCCCACATATAGCATGGCGATGCCCATCATGCCGATGATAACAGCCATGGACATATTGGGCTGGAGCATGATGAGCCCGCAGATAACGCCCAATACCAGCAGCATGGGCAAAAGCCCTTTGATGAAATCCTTCATCAAGTGCTGGCGGCTGGCCATGAACGCGCTCATATAGATCATCATGCCAAACTTCGCCACCTCGGAGGGTTGTATGCTCTGCCCCGCGATGGAAAGCCAGCGTTTGGCGCCATTATATTCGCTGCCAAAGAGTAGTACCGCAATAAGCAGAATAGCGCATACCAGCAGGATCGGGGTTTTGAGTTTATCCAGCACATGGTAGTCAATTCGCGTAAGAAGGAGCATGACGGGGATGGACAGAGCAAGGTAAATCGCCTGCTTTCGCACATAGTAGAACGCATCCCCGATCTTTTCTTGTGCGGAGTAGTAGCTGGCGGAGAACACCATGACAAGGCCGATGGCGCACAACGCAAGCACCACGAACAGGATGCCAAAATCCATGCGCCCCGGCTTTGCTTTTTTTAAGCCTCGCTCCATACTGCTGGCTTCCTCCCGCAACTCCCGCTCCTTACGTCAATACCGCCCTTCATCCTATGCGGGCGGACATGCCATTTATTCCTTGCTTTTTCCGACATAACTCGACAGCTTACGCTGGATACCTCGCTACGATTTCTTTGAAAACGCGTCCGCGCTGCTCGAAATTCTCAAACATGTCCCAACTTGCGCAGGCTGGTGAAAGAAGTACCGTATCTCCTGGGGCGGCAAGCTCCCGCGCCATATCTACTGCTTCCTCAAACCCGCCGGTGCAGTGTACGATGTTGGAAAACTGTGCGCGTCGGGCGGCGTCCAAAATCTTTTCTGCTGTTTTCCCCAGCGCTACTGCGGCTTTTACGCGGCTTTGCGCCATAACGGCGAACAGCTCGTCAAACGAGCTGTGTTTGTCGTAGCCACCTAAAAGGAGGATAGTTGGCCGGTCCATGGCAGCGACCGCCTTGATGGTGCTGTCCGGGTTGGTGCCCTTGCTGTCATTGATGTAACGTACACCACGGCGCTCGCAAACAAACTCGATCCGATGCTCCACGCCCGGGAACGTCATGAGCGTTTCGCGGATTACTGCGGGTTCTACATCCCGTGAGAGCGCAATGCAGGCGCACAGCATGGCGTTTTCAAGGTTATGCGCGCCTGGAATGCGTATCTCACCAGCCAGACACAGTACGCCTTCTTGCCCGCCAAAGCGGTAACGCACCTCTTCCCCGCTTGCATATACGCCTTCGCTCACTTCTTCACGGCGGGAGAAATAGAGCTTTCGCGCAGGGGTCTCCCCCGCCATATCGCGTACGACGGGATCATCGTAATTGAGTATGGCGAAATCGTCCGCCGTCTGGTTATCGAATATCTTGCATTTGGCGACGATATAGTTTTCCATGGTCAAAAACCGGTCCAGATGGTCCTCCGTGATGTTGCAAACTGCCGCGGCCTTCGCGTGGAAGAACAGGTTGCCTTCGAGCTGCAGTGCCGCCGTTTCCGCCACAATGACGTCGCCTTCCCTGGTTTCAAGCGCGCACTGCGTAATTGGCGTTCCGATATTGCCCAAAACAAATGTGTTCCTGCCCGCGTTTTTAAATATCTCCCCGGTAAGCGCGGTGCAGGTCGTCTTGCCGTTGGTGCCGGTGATGCATAAAAATTCACCTTTAGAATACCGCCAGCCCAGCTCGATTTCACTGATGACTTCGATTCCCGCAGCGCGCGCTTCTTCTACAAACGGCTGGAAAAGCGAGACGCCGGGGCTTACCACAACAAGATCCACACCTGCGATATACGCCGAGGGGTCTTTGCCCAAAGCGTTGACATACTTTACATCCGCAAACGAAGTTGCAAGCTCCGGCACTTCCTGGCGAGAATCGTTGAGTACGAGGTGCCAGCCCTGAGAGGCGAGCAATTGAGCGCTTGCAATTCCGGAGCGCGCCATGCCGACGATGAGCGCGGTCTTCATTGAATTTCATCCCTTTCCAAAATGTTTGTCAATTCAAACGCCACACGGACGATATTTGATAAAAAAAAGCCGTTCGGGCGGCAGATGCTTGAGGCAACAGAGCCGCCTCTTTCCCTCAAACATCCGTCAGTCCCTCCGCCACGCCAAGCGCCAACTAAAAACGCGGCATCCCGAGACCCGCCCAGAACGGCAAACAGTCAATTACACATACGCCAAAAGGCAGACAAGGCACAATATGGCGGTCACTATCATATACATCGAAACAATTTTGGTTTCCGGTACACCCATCAGTTCAAAATGGTGATGCAGCGGTGCCATTTTGAACACGCGCTTCTTGCGCAGCTTGTACGACCCGACCTGAAGAATAACGCTGATTGCCGAAGCTACGAAGCACCCGCCCATAAGGGGCAACAAAAGTATGCCGCGGTTGAATATCGCCATCATGCAGACAGCGCCCCCCAGGGCCATGGACCCGGTATCGCCCATGAACACGCGGGCGGGATAGGTGTTGAAGCGCAAAAACGCGAGACACGCGCCGGATACCGCGGCGGAGAAGACCGCCATGCCGCCCAGGTTCGCACTGTAGCCGACCTGCCCGTTGTTCGATGCCGTTACGGATAACAACGTGAATATCAGGGCCATCGCTATGGCGTATATCATGGTAACGCCGGAGGCCAGTCCATCCAGCCCATCCGTCAGGTTGACGGCGTTAACCGTGCCGATGATAACGAACATCACAAACGGGATGTACCAGATGCCAAGGTTCCACTCCGCGCCTGAAAAAGGCAGCACGATGGCCGGGCCGATAAACGGGTTGTTGTAGGCGGTGAGCGCCACGATAAACGCGAATACCAGTTGCGCAATGATTTTTTGGTAGGCGCTTAAACCCAACGAGCGCTTGCGCTTAACCTTGATAAAATCATCCAGAAACCCGACAAGACCAAACGCGAATGTGGTAAGCAGCGAGGGAAGCACAAACTCCAGCCCCGCCATGGAGAACGTCAAGGTTCCAGCCAATATGCCCGCCAGTATCATGAGGCCGCCCATCGTGGGGGTGCCAGACTTTACAAGGTGCGTCTGCGGGCCGTCGTCCCGCTCTGTCTGGCCGAACTTGAGCCTCTTGAGCATGGGAATCACAAACGGCCCCAGTATAAGGGTTACTAGAAAACTGAGCAATAACGCCAGTATGAGCTGTTGCATGCCTTCCTCCGGTTAAGCTTTGGTGCGAACGACGATCAACGATCCAATTCTCCAAGCAGCTCCATGACGGTCTCCTTGTCATCGAAATGGTGCTTGATGCCGTTGATCTCCTGATAATTCTCATGGCCCTTGCCCGCAATGACGATGACATCGTCTTTCCTTGCGTTTTTGAGCGCATGCAGGATCGCCTCGCGCCGCTGCTCTATTGTGATATATGCGCAACCGGACTTTTTGACACCTTCTTCGATAGCCGACAGTATTTCAAACGGATCCTCCGTGCGCGGGTTGTCGCTGGTAACCACCAGCCTATCGGAATACCGGCCCGCGATTTCGCCCATGATGGGCCGCTTCGCGCGGTCTCTGTCTCCGCCACAGCCAAATACGGATATGATCCTGCCCTTTGCAAAGCCACGCACGGTCTTCAATACGTTTTCTAAAGCGTCGGGCGTATGCGCATAGTCCACAAACACAGAGAACCCAAGATCCCCCGTGTTGAGCGGTTCCAGGCGCCCCGAGACGCTCTGCATATCCTCAAGGCCCGCTTTGATATGTTCCATGGGGATGTTCAGACTAAGGCCCACAGCCACGGCTCCCATGGCATTGAATACGCTGAAAAGCCCAGGAATAGGCACATTGATGCGGGTCACGCCGCCAGGGAACCGAAGATCAAACTGCACACCACGGGTGGTGATGTCGATCTCGCTGGCGCACACATCCGCGCGCTCGCGGATGCCAAACGTGGTGACGGGCAGCGTAAGCCCTTCCAGCAATTTGCCCGCATAGGGATCGTCTATGTTGATGACGCCACGCTCGCTCTGGAAAAAGAGCTTCTTTTTGGCGTTGAGATAGTTTTCAAACGTCTTATGATAGTCCAGGTGGTCCTGCGTAAGGTTGGTGAATTCAGCTACGGCAAACGTCAGGCCGTGCACGCGGTTCTGATCAAGAGAGTGCGAGGAAACCTCCATCACCACGATTTCAACGCCTTCGTCCCTCATTTCCTTAAGCAACCGGTACAGGTCCACGGATTCCGGGGTGGTTCGCTCGGTTTCGATCACGCGCGCGCCGATCATGTTTTTGATGGTACCAATCAGCCCCACCTTCTTGCCCGCATGCTCCGCAATGGCTTTGAGCATATATGTGGTGGTGGTCTTCCCATTGGTGCCCGTGATTCCGACGAGGCGCATATCCCGTTCCGGGTGGCCGTAAAATTCCGCGGCCATTTCGGCCATGGCGATGCGAGAGTTGTTGACAATGATCTGGGGTACGGGAAGCGGCAGCTCACGCTCCACGAGTATGGCGGAAGCCCCCGCTTCCACCGCCGAAGCTGCGTATTCATGCCCGTCCGAAAATGTTCCCACGATGCAGCAGAAGAGGCTGCCCTTCTTTACTTTTCTGGAATCGTATTGCAATTCGTCAATGTCGGTATCCGCCCCTACGAGGCGGTGCTCAAAACCTTGGCACAGTTTTGAAAGCAACATTGTGGTTCTCCTTTACCATACTGCTCACGCTCGCGGCAGTTAATGCGGATCCGGACAATTGGCTGCTTGCCGGAAACCTCAATCAGTATACCACAAGCGCGTCTTGCATGTCCATTTCAAGGGTTTCTTCGCGGTTTTTCGGTTTCATTCCTCCACTTGGGAGAATTCCACCGTCACGCTCTGCCCGAACGGGAGCGTTTCCCCTGCCGCGGGCTTCTGCCGGACCGCCTTGCCGGTCTGGTCCTCCGGCTCAATCCGAAGCGTCAGCCCTATCGCCGCAAGCGCGTCATAGGCTTCTATTCTGGTCATACCTGAAAGATCCGGCACTGTAACGGAATCCTCCGTGCCGCCATGGTCCGCATCCTCAGTGGTATCCGTGGTGTAAAGCAGAACTCCGCTGCCCTTTGCCACCGTTTCCCCGGCGTAGGGCACCTGGGAGGTGACCGCGGCCGCCGCTTCCCACTCGGAATAGTCCCCAATAAGCCCATTTTCCTGAAGTATGGCCGCCGCTTCCTTGGCGGATTTTCCCACCACGTCCGGTACCACCACAGTTTCGGTCTCTACGCTGGGCTTTACAGAGTAGTGCATCAGCGTATCCTGCAGAACTTCTTTTACAAAGGGTGCTGCCACCGTGCTTCCGAATATCACGCCGACCTTGGGTTCATCCACCAGGATGAGGCACAGGTATTTCGGATTATCCGCTGGGGCAAAGCCGATGAAAGAAGCAATGAGGCTGCCCGAGGATACTTTTCCGTCCACATATTTCTGCGCCGTGCCGGTCTTGCCGCCCACGCGATAGCCGGGTATCTGCGCGTTACGCCCGCTGCCTTCGGCTACTACGCTTTCGAGTATCGAGCGCACTATGGCTGAGGTTTCTTCCGAAATCACGCGGCGGACGACAGTGGGCTTGTTTTCCTTTATCATTTCCCCGTTCGGGCCGATCACCTGCTTGACGATGTATGGTTGCATCAGCTCCCCGCCGTTGATGGCTGCCGCTACTGCGGCAGCAAGCTGCATGGGCGTTACCGCAATGCTCTGGCCGAAGCCGATACGGGCCGTATTGTTTTCCCGGATGTATTTTTCATGGATCACGATGCCGCCACTCTCGCCGGTCAGCCCGCTTTCCGTGGAAGAACCGAAGCCGAACTTGTAAATATAATCGTAGAACGTTTCCTTGCCCATGGCGAGTGCCATCGTCATAAACGCGGGGTTGCAGGAGTTCTGTACGGCCTTTATAAGAGTCTGATGGCCGTGGCTTCTTTTCCAGCACTTGATGCTCTCGCCATTGACCACCTTAAAGCCTGGGCACTCAAACGTTGCGCTGGTGCTGATGGCCCCCGAATCGAGCGCCGAGGAAAGTGTCACGATCTTGAATGTGGAGCCGGGCTCATAGGCGTCGGTCACCACGCGGTTTTTCACAAGCGCCTGCAGTGTTGTAAGATCATCACGCGGGGGAGCATTGGGGTCGTAATCAGGCTTGGTCGAAACGGCAAGTATTTCGCCCGTCTGAACATCCAGTATGATGCCCTGCGCGTCCTTCGCGTTGTTGATGGTCACCGCTTCCGTGAGCGCTTTCTCTAAAAAAGACTGCACCACCGCGTCGGTCGTCAAAACTAGGGAGCAGCCATCCACTGGCTCAATGAATTCCTGCGTCCCGTACGGGAGGGGTTTGTTGTCCCGGTCGGTTTCGGTAATGAGCCTGCCGGGCTCGCCCGCAAGGTATTTGTTGAAGCTTCTCTCCAGGCCCTCCTGCCCCACGCCGTCAACCGTAGTAAAGCCCAAAGTCTGTGACAGCATGTTTCCCAAGGGGTAGTAGCGCTTGGTATCGACACTGAATGTTACTCCGTTGCCAAGTTTCAGGGCGATCAGTTGGTCAATCTTTTCCCGTTCCACTTGCCGTTTGACAACAATCTGCTGCTTTTTCTCGTCGCTTACGCGGGACAATGTGGTTTCATAATTGAGGCTCAATACATTGGAAAGTTCCGTCGCCACACGTAAACGCTCGGTGGATTTGATCTGCTTGGGATTGACTTCCACCTGGTATGCGGTACCGCTCTGGGCAAGCGTCTGGCCTTCCCTGTCCATAATGCGGCCGCGCTCTGCGGACAGGCTCGTGTCCATCGTCCACTGCAGCAATGCTTTTTCCTGCAGTTCCGGCCCCCAGATCACCTGAACATAGAAGAGCCTTCCCAGCAAAAGCAAAAACAGAACGCCCACGATCAGGAGCATTCGAAACAGTCTCTTTTTGTTGGCGGTATCCGGTGCGCTCATGCGTGCCTCCATTGCGAAAAAAGCTGACGGCGGCGCTGCGTGCGCGCCGGCTTCTGCGCTACGCCCCTTCCGCCGTTGTGGCCGCTCCGTTTGCGGATTGCGCGCCAGATGCTGGCAGCGCGTCCCCTGCACGGACAAATTGATCCGCCGTGGGATATGTCATGCCAAGACGCGCCGCAGCGTCCTGCACGCTTTGTATGCTTACCGCGCACTCAAGCTCCACATTCAATGCGTTTATGCGAAGCTGCGCAGCCTCCATATCAGAGTTGAGCTGATTGACTTCCAGATAATCTCCAGCGATGCAGGCATACCGGAACACTACAAGCAAGGAGGCCGCAGCAACCGTGGCAATAGCAAACAACATTGCAACCTTGCAACCCGCGCTTAACGCCGGGCGCGTCTTGCTTTTTGGTTTCTGTTGCGGTTTTGGCGCGACTTTGGGCTGCTCCACCGGCTGTGCGGGCGCTGCCGCTGGCGCGTAAGCATATGCGTTAGCGCCGCGCGTAGGCGAATAGACCCGTGATGCTGTGTATGCCGCCCTGCGCCTGTTTCCCGCTACTTCCATCGTATTCCCTTTCCTTTACGTGCATGCCGCTGATTATCGTTTTTCTACGGCCCGCAGCTTGGCGCTGCGCGACCTGGCGTTATCTTTGAGTTCTTCTTCCCCTGCAATGACGGGCTTCTTCGTCAATATCCGCACGACTGGTTCTTTGTTACATGTGCAGATCGGCGCTTTTGGCGGACAGGTGCATGGGTTTTCCAATGCCTTAAACGTCTGCTTTGCAATCCTGTCCTCCAGCGAATGAAATGTGATAACGCAGAGCCTTCCGCCTGGGCTTAAGAGTTCCACCGCATCGGCAAGGGCTTTTTCCAATCCTTCCAGTTCTCCGTTGACTTCAATACGTATGGCCTGGAACGCACGCCTTGCGGGGTGCTGGCCTTCCCAGCGGTTTTGGGCCGGAGTGGCCGCCTTTACAATATCCGCAAGCTCTGTGGTGGAGGCAATGGGCGCTTTCTGCCGCGCACGCACGATGGCGTTTGCAATGCGCATGGCATAGCGTTCTTCCCCGTATTCCCTGAGTATGGTCGCCAGCCGTTCCACCGGATAAGCATTCACCACATCGTAGGCGCTAAATGCCGCGGTATCGTCCATGCGCATGTCCAGCGGGGCTTCGTTGTGGTAGGAAAACCCGCGTTCCGCCGCGTCGAGTTGGTGGGATGATACCCCCAGGTCCATTAAAATGCCATCCACTTTGTCCACACCCTGCTCTTTTAACAGGGTCGTCATGTCAAAGAAATTTCCGCGCAGCGCCCGGAACCGTTCTCCGAAGAGGCTGAGCCTTTTCGTTGCCTCCACAATGGCTTCCCCATCCCGGTCGATGCCATAGAGCCTGCCGCTTGGCGGAAGCTTCTTTAAAACCGCTTCCGCATGCCCGCCGCCGCCGAGCGTTCCGTCCACAAATATGCCGCCGCGTTCCGGCGCAAGGAGGGAAAGCACTTCCTCCACCATGATGGGCGCATGGTATTCGCTCATATGCCCATCTCCAGCAGTCGGCGCAGCGCCGATTGATATTCCGTGCTGATGCCGGTATTGTGCATTTTCCACGCTTCGGGAGACCATATTTCGATGCGGGAACCCATGCCGACGAGCACCGCTTCTTTATCCAGTTTTGCATATTCTTTGAGCCCGTTTGGAATGAGGATACGGCCCTGCTTGTCCGGTTCGCATTCAGCGGCGTTCGCGAACATCATTCGGCGGAACGCCTGGGCCATGACGTCGGACTCCGGAAGGTTGGAAAAGCGCGTAGCGAATTCCTTCCAGCCCTGTTCCGACATGCCAAACAGGCACGTGATTTCATCCGTACCCAATATGCCGTGCGTTAATATGATGCTTTCGCCAAGATCCCCGCGCCATTTGGCCGGGATAAAGACGCGGCTTTTGGGGTCGATACCATGAACAACGGAACCTATCAACAAGACCAGCCGCCTCCTTTCCCTGCGTTATTATTCTGCGGATTTTTCCTCTATAGTATTATCGTAATTATAGCACCACTTCAATACACTTACCACCATTTTTATGGATTTTTTATGCCATTTCGTGCGGATTTCTCACTTTTTCACCACTTTTACCCCGTATCGAATGCGCGCGAATAAAAAGACGCGCCTCCAACGGTATGTCAGGAGGCGCGTCGGTTCGTCATATGATGCAATTTTGCGTAAAAATAAGGTCGATTTGCTTTAGGAGATCAAGGCTTTTCCGACAGTACGGCAGGTCAAAGCCATGGCATCTGATTTCAGGTTATATTTCCAGCAAAAGTTTGGGTGCAAAGCCAATGTGATCGGCGGAAACAAGCATGTATTCGACACCGTTCCGTACGCCTTCAAACCCGCTGCGGCAGCTCCTGCCGTGCAGGTGCCCGTATATGGCAAGCTGTATGTTCGCGCGCTCAAGCGCCTGCGAAAATCCCGAG
>JAEYSE010000043.1 GCA_023435025.1 Bacillota bacterium | reverse complement strand
ATGCCTGTGGGACACAAGCAGTTTACGGAGATTGCAAGAGAGCTTAGCAAGGATCAGCTTAAGCTGCTTATTCTTGACGAACCGACCGCCGTCCTTACAGAAACGGAAGCGGAGGCGCTGCTTAGTTCCATACGAGGTATGGCTGCAAGCGGCATCGCCGTGATCTTTATCACGCACAGATTGCATGAGATTTTGACGGTATGCGATAATGCCGTGGTCATGCGTGATGGTTATGTGGTCAAAAACGTCCCCGCAAAAGAAACCAATGTTACCGAGATCTCAAAATGGATGGTAGGCAGAAGCGTGAGTGCCACTGCCGCAACAGACATCAGGATCGATCCTTACGCCAAGGTCATCATGTCGATCCGCAACCTTTGGGTAGACATGCCCGGAGAGACGGCGCGCAACGTCACCCTTGATGTCAAAGAAGGAGAGATCCTTGGGATCGGAGGTCTTGCAGGACAAGGCAAGCTCGGGATCCCAAACGGCATTATGGGGCTTTATGACGCAGGTGGAACGGTGGAATTTGATGGACAGGCGCTCGCGCTGAACAATCCGAGAAAGTGCCTGGACGCTTCACTCGCTTTTGTTTCTGAGGATAGAAGAGGCGTAGGTCTGCTGCTTGACGAGACTTTGGAGTGGAACATCGCGTTCCCGGCAATGCAGATACAGAACAAATTCCTCAAGAACTATTTGGGCGGTTTGATCAAGTGGAGGGATGAAAAAGCGATACGCAAGGTGACGCAGAAATACATCGATGAGCTTATGATCAAATGTACCGGTCCTTTGCAGAAGGCCAAAGAGCTTTCCGGCGGCAATCAGCAAAAGATATGTCTCGCCAAGGCATTTGCCCTAGAGCCCAGGTTCCTTTTCGTGTCCGAACCCACGAGAGGGATCGATGTAGGCGCCAAATCCCTTGTCCTGAATGCACTGAAAAAGCTGAACAGAGAAAAAGGGGTCACAATCGTCATGGTTTCCTCGGAGCTTGAGGAGCTCAGGCAAACCTGCGACAGGATCGCTATCGTCTCCGGCGGCAAAATCGCCGGCATCCTGCCGGCAACCGATTTGTCGGAAGACTTCGGCCTGCTGATGGTGAGCCAGGTAAAGTAAGAGGGGGACAGCATGGACAAAACAGTTACTGACGCGTTGGAGCAACCAAAAAAGAATAAAATCAATGAATTCGTCAACAGCTTTGGATTACCAAGGCTGATCATTGCGGGATTTCTCCTGCTGCTCTTTATTGTGGCGCCATTCGTCGGGGCCGACCCTGTTACACAGCTTACGAATACGCTCAACCGGTTCAGCTGGAATGCGATTCTTGTATTGGCTATGGTGCCGATGGTCCATTCCGGCTGCGGATTGAACTTCGGTCTTCCGCTTGGCATCGTATCAGGACTCCTCGGAGCCACGCTGTCCATTGAGTCTGGCTTTACCGGTGCCATGAGCTTTGTGATGGCCATCGTGATAGCGACGCCTTTTGCGTTGATTCTCGGCACAGGTTACGGGTGGCTGCTCAACAAGATCAAGGGCGGCGAAATGATGATCGCCACATACGTTGGGTTTTCCTCCGTATCCTTTATGTGCATGATGTGGCTTCTGCTGCCGTATCGCAGCCCCACTATGGTTTGGGGCCTGTCCGGCAACGGGCTTCGCACCACGATCTCAGTAGAAGGCTTTTATGATAAGGTCCTGGCCAACTTTCTGCAGATCAATATCGGAAAACTGTCGATCCCTACGGGCTCGATCCTGCTCTTTGCTGTGCTAGCGCTTGCGATGTGGGCATTCTTACACACCAAGACCGGCACCGCTATGACGGCAGTCGGTTCGAACCCGTCCTTTGCCAAGGCGGCCGGCATCAACATTGACAAGATGAGAATGCTCTCGGTCGTCATGTCCACCTGGCTTGCGGCAATCGGCATTCTGGTATATCAACAGGGCTTCGGATTCATCCAGCTGTATATGGCCCCGTTCACTATGGCGCTTCCCGCGGTATCGGCGATACTCATCGGCGGCGCTTCGGTCAATAAGGCGTCCATTCCCAACGTGATCCTTGGATCGTTCCTGTTCCAAGGTATCGTGACAATGACGCCGACAGTGATGAATTCCATGATTCGTATGGACATGAGCGAGGTTATCAGGATCGTCGTTTCCCAAGGTATGATTCTCTACGCTCTGACCAGAAAGATGGAGAGGTCAAGATGAGTAAGAAGAACGGACAAAAAATCAATGTCGGCAAAGAGCTGGGCGGATTTGTGCGCAACAACCCCGTGCCTATGATGTTTGTGCTGATCTGCGCCGTATTCATCCCGCTCTCCGGTTTTTCCCCTGGCTATCTTCTGGACGAGATCATCACCCGAATGGGAAGAAACATCTTCCTGATTCTCAGCCTTTTGATTCCTATCATGGCGGGCATGGGACTCAACTTCGGTATGACGCTCGGCGCTATGGCCGGTGAAATCGGGCTGATACTGGTTGCCGACTGGCAGATATGGGGAATTCCGGGCGTGATCTTAGCCATGATCATCTCGATTCCGATTTCCGTGGGCCTCGGCATTCTTTGTGGAAACCTCCTCAACCGGGCCAAGGGACGGGAAATGATCACCAGCTACATCATCAGCCACTTTATCAACGGAATCTACCAGCTGGTGGTTCTTTACATGATGGGATCGATCATTCCCATCATCCATTCCTCCATCAGACTCCCAAGAGGCTACGGCATCCGGAACACCGTCAGCCTTCTGAATATGCGGCAATCCGTGGATAACCTGCTCTCTGTCAATATCTTTGGCGCTAAGATCCCGGTGCTGACCTTCATTATCATCGCTGCGCTCTGCCTGTTCATCATATGGTTCAGAAAGACCAAGCTGGGCCAGGATATGCGGGCAGTCGGTCAGGATATGGACGTCGCGCGCGACGCCGGCATCAATGTGGAGAAGACGAGAATCATCTCCATCGTCATGTCCACGGTATTTGCGGGTTTTGGCATGATCCTTTACCTGCAGAACATGGGCAACCTGTCAACCTACAGCTCGCACTCGCAGATCGGTATGTTCTCTATTGCGGCGCTGCTCGTCGGCGGCGCGTCCGTTGACAAGGCCTCTATCGGCAATGTGTTCCTAGGGGTTATCCTGTTCCACGTAATGTTTATTGTGGCACCAACGGCAGGCGCCAAGATTACGGGAGATTCCATGATCGGCGAATACTTCCGCGTATTCATCTCCTATGGCGTCATCACGATAGCGCTTATCATGTATGAGACGAAAAAGCGCAGAGCCAAGGGCAGGGTTGGCCGGCAGCTTGAACTGGCGCAGTTGGAGGAGGGTAAAAAATGAACGCAAAACGCAAAATCCTGTTTCGTGCGGGCGCGATAGCGATTCTTCTCCTCATTGCTGGCACCATGTTCATAATCGGAAGGGGACACACCGTATACCTGGACAACAAGGCCATGGAATACAACGGGCAGACCTATGACTCTCCCTACAAAATCGTGGCATTTGTAAAAGGAGAACAGGTGGCGAAGCTCTATGACAAAGAAAGAGGCATGGCGACCTGTATCGGCCAAAAATTCACCATGTCCCTTGAGATTACGCAGGACAAGGGCGGCGATGAACAAACCACCTCTATTACGCTTCAATTGCCGTACAACATGGATGGCATCATCATCAACCTGCCTGCTTTGCTGGCGGGGCTTCCCGAAGAGGCGTATCTGTCGCAATTCATATCCGCGCCCGTCGAACCCGCCCCGGAAGAGCCAGAGATTGTCACAGAGGACTTCATCCTGCCGGCGGACGCGTAAGAGGCCAAACGCTGAACAATGCAACTAAAAAGCAAAGCACCCCATTCTGGGTGCTTGCTTTTGGAGTCTAGCGCCGAAGCCAGAGACAGGCCTGGTTTAATCGGATGTTCACTTTATGGCGTTTAACGCCGGATCGTTGAACCATTTAACTCGTTTGTGCAGGTAATGTCTTTGCACATTTGCGGGATATAGTAATCAGTTGCATGTTGTGGGGCGCTTTGGCGCCCCAAGACGCCGTATGATTAGTCTTGCGGTATTTTTAAAGCGATTTATCACGGTTTACTGAATTTGTTGCACTTCAACCATCGCGTTATATAAGGCAAGAAACCGGCGGTGTTTGCTTGGATATTGCACAGTTGAGGACGGCAAGAAACGTTGCTCCATCCTTACCACGGCCGTCGCTGCATCATCGTAGGATTCATATACGTCGTCGGCAACGGCGCCGATCATGGCTGCACCGAGGCAGGCAGCTTCCTTCTCTACCGGGATATGGACGGGAATACCGGTGATGTCCGCCTGCATCTGGCACCATATGGAGGATTTTGCGCCGCCGCCGGTGGCGATAATTCGCTCGATTGGCGTACCGCTAGCTTTGATGTGGTCGCAATTCTTTTTCAGCAGGTGAGCGACGCCTTCCATAACGGCCAATGCCAGGTCGAATATATCATGTTTGCTGCGCAGGCCAAAAAAGACGCCGCACGCGTCGCGGTTGAATTCCGGCGCATTTGTACCGACGATATATGGCAGGAATATGATTTCGCTTGGCTCACGTCCAGCAAGCGCAGTATTCAATTCGTCGTAAGAGATTGTTGCCATGCAGGTTTGCTTGAACCACTCCAAACTGATTCCCCCGCTCTCCGCCACTGGCAACATTACATAAGAGTTGGGAAGGAACCCATAATGCATTGGAATGCCGGTATCCTGCCTGACAGGCAAGGCGGCCATAGTGGATAACCCCATAACCGTACCGGTAGACAGGCTCATGCATCCTGCGTGTACGTTGCCCGTGCCGACCATACCCGCAAAATGATCCAGCGTGCCAATATTAACCGTTGCCCCTTCCCAAATTCCGATCGCTGCAGCCACATCCTTTTTCAGTGTGCCGGCCGAAGTACATGGCTCGGCAAGCGGCGGCAGCTGGTTTTCACTTATGCCGATGAAATCCAGCATCTCAGACCAGTACCGCTTGGCATAGATATCGAAATAAAAGGTAAACGTTGCAATCGAGCAATCAGCAAGCAGTTTATCTGTCAAACGATAAACCACAAAGTCTTTGAGCAGCACATAATGGGCTGCTGCAGAATAGATTTCCGGACGGTGGCGCTTTAACCAAAGGATCTTTGTTGCCGGCCAGGTTGGCAGTACGGCCGGTTGCCCGGTATGTGCATAGCAAGCCGCAGGAGAGAAATGCTTCTCCAATAGATCGCATTCCTCATGTGAGCGTTCGTCCATCCAACTAATGGCGTTCATCAGTGGATTACCATTGCTGTCTAGTACAACAATGGACTCGGCTTGGCCGGTGAAAGTAATACTGTTTATTTTACGTCCGTCCACAGCGCTTGCTTTGATAAGCCTACGCAGGATGTCGATCAGCGCACTGACATATGCGTCTGCGTCAAATTCTACATATCCGTTTTCCCGTATGTAGGACACCGCCGCACTTTCCATATGCAAACAGCTTAAGGCCCTGTCATAGAGAGCGGCTTTGATATTCGTGCTGCCAAGATCAACACCGATGAACAACATATTCATCCCCTCACGTTACGCTTTATTTTGCGGTATATGATATAAGCCAGAAGACCTGCTACCAGCGCTGTTGCCGACAGCATTGCAAACGCAAAACGGATATCCAATCTGCCCGAAAGAAATCCCATGAGGGATGGGAACACCATTCCGCCAAGGCCACATCCGGCGCTCATCAACCCTATTGCACTCCCTGTGTGTTGAGGAAATTCCTTTGCTGCAAGATCGACCAGAAGTGACCATACAGGCCCAAACGCAAAGCCGATCAGCCCGCAAAGAACAAGCGACAGATAGGGGAGCCCGGAGACGGCAAGAATGAAAAAAAACAGGAACGACGAGCCGAAGCAGATCAAGAGTGTTTTTAGGGAAGGAATGGGCGAAAAAGAGCATACAAACCTGGATATCGCCATGCAAAGCCAATAGGTGGAGATGGCATAGGCGCCCAGACGGTTGCTGGATAGTTTTAATGCAAATAGCGACTCAGTAAAGTACCCTATACCGCATTCCAACCCAACATAGAGTAGAATCGAAAAGAACAACAGGGAGAAGATTGCCGATTTAAAAAATGCGTACATCGGTATGTTTCTTTCCATACATACCTTTGAAGTAGATTTTCCGAATCTGGTAAAGCAAAAGGGCAGAAGCAACATTGCGTATCCAATACCACAGATAAAAAACACCGAACGCCAATTCCAGGAAAATGCTTCGATACACCATTGGATGAGGATTGGGCTGATGACCGCGCCGAAACTGAGCAAAGACTGCGAAAGATTAATATATTTTGCACTTTTTTTCGGAAACGCATCGGCCAATGCTGCAGTTCCGATGCACTCGCACATGCAGTACCCGACGCCGATCAGGAAAACACCCGCAATGAATGTCCACATGCCGCTTGCCACAGCCGCCAGTGCGCAGCCGAGGATGAACGTAAGCATAAATCCGAATAGCGTACGCTTTTTCCCGACGCGATCGGAAAGATTACCGAACAACAGTGGAGCCAGAACAAAGCCGGCGCTCTGCATCGCAACCAGGAGACCGGAACCGAGTGGCGTCATGGAAAACTCGTTTGAAACGTTGCGTAGAACCAATTGATAGCCACCCATCTCAAATCCGATAAAAAACAAAAGACCTGAGACAAGTGGCAACAGAACTGGTCTGTTATGATTTCGCAAAGTGGACTTCGACACCTTTTTGTGTGATCCCTTCCGTCAGCGTACGGTTGGCTTTTTCGTCCGTAATCCAGCAGACAATGTCACTTAAATCTGAAACGTGTGAGAAGCTTTCATAATCAAGCTTGGTGCTATCCGCCACGACCATCGTCCGCTGCGCACGTTCCATCATGATGCGGTCAATTACGCTTTCTTCGGCATGATAAGTTGTCAACCCTGATTGGGGTGAAACACCGTCAAAAGAAAGAATGGCATAATCCGCCTTAAAGCGGGAGAGTTGCTCGCGCGCGGCTTCCCCATATGTGAAGGAATACTGAGCATTGATTTCTCCGCCAAGCAGAATTACGCGGAACGTAGGCACATCTCCCAGCTCCACGGCAACCGAAATGGAGTTGGTGACAATATTCAGGTTTTTGCGTTTTTTCAATTCAATGGCGGTGAAGTAGGTGGTAGTGCCCGAATTGATGAACAGCGTGTTGCCGTCGCGCACCATGCCAGCTGCATAGGAAGCGATTGCTTTCTTAAGGTCCATATGCTCCTGCTTGCGCCGCTGAAACTCCATGTTGTAGTAGTTTCTTGTGGTCTGGATTGCACCACCCTGCATTCGTTCCAGATAACCGTCCTGTTCCAGCGCATCAAGGTCACTGCGTATGGTCACTGGAGTGGCCCCAAGCTGCTCGCTCAATTGGGTCACGCGTACCTGCCCGTCTCTTCGGAGCAGCTCCAGTATTTTCTTTCTGCGGGCATCGATTTTCAGTTCTCCGGCCATAGGTGATACTCCCTCCAAAAAGTGATAGCATCATTATATCATTTCTTACCATCGGAAGAAGCCTTATGATTCAGGCGTTCGCCGACAGCGCCGCCCGGATGAATGACTGCAAATTGCTCGTTACGAAATTCGGTGGTTTCGATCAGCGCTGCCTGCAACGCGTCAAACAGTACGGACACAACGCAGAAGCTTGTTGTACCCTGGCTGTTGTAGCGGTCGGTTTCCCGGGTTACCGACATTTGCAGCACAATATCCGCACCCTTGGCCAACGGAGATGTGAGATTTTCCGTTACGGATATGACCGTTACACCCTTTTCTACGCAAATGTCGAGTATCGGCAGCAGCTCCGCAGTTTTTCCGCCGCGCGATGTTAGGAGCATGACATCACCTTTTTGGAGGTAGCCCATTGCACCATGAACAGCTTCCGCTGGTGAAATGAACCGCGCTGGCCGCTCAATGCAGCACATTAAGTGCGTGAAATGCTGGCAGGCAATGCCGGAATGGCCACACCCGCTTGCGGCGATGCGTGGTGCCTGTGCGAGCACATCTACTGCCTGAAGAAAGGATTCCTTGTTTATGGCTGTAAATGCATGCGTAATTGCTTCAGCTTCAATTGCATAGGCAGAAGCCGCGGCGTCCCATACTTGTAGCTTCGTCATCAGAGGGTTCCCCCCTTTCGCAATGCGGCAATGGCTTGTTCCCGGTTAGTTTGGGAAAATATCGCGCTCCCTGCGACCAAAACATCCGCGCCTCTTGCAATAATTTCTCCGGCGTTTGCTGCGTTTACGCCGCCGTCCACGCTGATTTGATACTTTGCGTTGCATTCCTGGCGCAGTTTGGCGGCTTCGCGGATCCGCGCATATGCTTCCGGCATAAACTTCTGCCCGCCGAACCCGGGATGTATGCTCATAATCAATAAAATATCCGCCAGCTCTAAGTATGGCTTTATACGCGCAAGCGCGGTATTGGGGCAAACGGATAGCCCGAAGCCGACTTTTGTTTTTTGGCAGATTTCATATATCTGCAGAGGGTCCGATTGGGACTCTATATGTACCGTGATAGCATCCGCTCCAGCCTCAATAAAAGCCTGCACATACCGGAGGGGATGCGTAATCATCAAGTGTACATCAAAGTACAGTTGGCTTTGTGGCCGTATGTCGGCCACGATATTCGGCCCAAAAGAAAGGTTTGGTACAAAGTGCCCGTCCATGACATCAATATGAAGGTACTCTGCACCAGCGTTCTCAATGGCATGTATTTCTTCGTTGAGCTTTCCAGCATTTGCGGCAAGCAGCGATGGCGCAATGATTGGCATAGTTTCATCTCCCATTCTAGAAACAGTATAGACGCTATCCAAAAAGAAAGCAATAAACAAATTTATAAAAAATATTGTTGACTTAATAGGTGCAAATAATTACACTATCGTTGTCAGTTCCTATTTTTTACAAGGAGGAGAGCAATGCTAGAGCCATTTAAATTAAAACCACCATTCTTTGAAATTGGCCCCAAATCTTATCTGTATGGCGACGATGTGCTAAATCTTGCGCTTGCCGCCGATGCTGCAGCCCAAAAGTACGATGTTGACATCATATTTACTACTCCGGTAGTGGATATCCGGCGTGTCGCGGAGCAGGTCAAACGTATCTTTGTTTTTGCGCCGCACATGGACCCCATTATTCCAGGCAGGGGGCTGGCGGATATGCTGCCGGAATCGCTTCTTGCAGCCGGTGCGCGCGGCGTCATGCTTAATCACTGTGAAAAACCCATACCGCTGGCAGTCCTCAACCAAACCATTCGCCGCGCGGATGAAGTGGGGCTGGCGACCATTGTCTGTACGGATTCAATCCGGGAAGCCGCCGCGGTGGCGTACCTGGGACCGAATATTATCGTAGCTGAGCCTACCGAGTTAATCGGAACAGGCAAGACCAGCAGCATGGACTACGTAAAAGCCTCTATCGACGCGGTAAAACGCGTCAATCCCAACATTTATGTGCTGCAAGGCGCAGGCATCAGCAATGGCCGCGATGTGTACGATGTGATATTTGCAGGCGCGGAAGCGACCGGTTCGTCGAGCGGTGTCGTGAAGGCAAAGGACCGTGCGGCTATGGTTGATGAAATGATCGGCGCAGTCCGCAGAGCGTGGGACGAAAGAGGTTCAAAAGCCTAATCATATGCAAATCAAAACAATAGGAGGTATATATGGAATTCAAGGTTTATCAAAAAGAGCTGAAGCTGCAGTCCCGGGGCTGGATCCCCACGTTCCATGATGTGACGAAGGAAGTCGTCGAGATTGTGCAGGCATCTGGGGTCAAGAACGGTACCTGCACCATTGCCTCGCACCATACCACCTGCTCTGTAATGGTGCAGGAATGCTCCCATGATCTGGACTCCTTCGATTTGGAGTATCTGCAGCATGACCTGCTCGATATCATGCGCAAAATGATTCCTGATTTTGCCGAGGAGCATCAATACCGTCACCCCGGGCCAATCCACGCTCAATTTGGCCGTTTTGTTGATGAACCCGGCAATTATACTAGCATGAATACGGATGGACATCTGCGCAGCGTGTTCTTTGGCCGCAGCGAGGCCATGACCATCAAGGACGGCGTTCTTGATGGCGGCGAATTTGCCCATGTATACTTCATTGACTGGGATCATGTTAGGGCCCGCTCTCGCCAGCTGAATATTACCGTTATGGGTACCACTGAGAATGTGGAAGATCGAAAATGGAACAACGGCGAGGTGATTAACACCCTGCGTAAATTTACCCAAGAAGAAAAAGCGCATATGGAGCAGTTCACGCTGCAGCAGCAGAGATAGTTCGATTAAAAATCTTGTTGTATCCACCGGAAAAAGGCAACAGAGGACGGGCTTGCGCCTATCCTCTGTTGCCTTTTTTTACACCAATTCATGCCTACATATCGAAAATAGTTTCGGAGATTTTTGTTGACTGATCCTATTAATGCGACTATATTAACAACGTCGGGCAAACACGGTGCCGAAAATTATTTCGAAATCACAAATTATTACACTTGTTCTAAATTTCACAGCAGCGTGGCAAGCACGCTTTCTTACATGCATCTGCTAGTTTATGGAGGAATATTGGAGCTATGGAGAAGAAAAACCCTGTTAGAGTCGTGCTCGAAAAATTTGTGGACGTTCGTGAATCTGGCGTTTTAATGCCGCTGCTGCTGGCTATGATTCTGTTTTCGGTCAACAGCGATAAATTCTTTACCGTGAGCAATATGTCCAATGTCATGCGTACAGCCGCATTTACGATTATTACCGCCATTGGGCAGGCGTTTTTGATCATCGCCGGAAGCTGGGATATTTCAGTAGGCGCTGTTTTTTCCCTTGGCGGCGTTACTGCAGCGGCTCTCATGACCTACTACAATGTCCCGATCTGGATTGCGATAGTAGTTGCGCTCATCATCGGGGCGTTGGTTGGTGCATTCAACGGCTTTCTCGTACAGGTCATAAAGCTCCCGCCCTTTATTGCAACGATGGGCAGCATGTACGCAGCGCGGGGCCTGTGCACGGGATACACCAAAGGCGTTTCCGTCTATCCGTTGCCGGAGGCATTCTTGACGGTAGGCCAAAAAGGGATCGTGATTGGTAATTATGAAGTACCATACGTGGTCGTAATTGCAATTGTAATGGCAGTTCTTGCGGGGTTCATTTTGCGCTATACCACCTACGGCCGGAAGCTTTATGCGGCGGGTGGTAACGGCGAAGCCGCCCGGCTTTCAGGTATTCCAACGGTAAAAATCCGCTTCTCGGCATTCGTCCTTACCGGCATCCTTGCCGCCCTGACCGGTGTGCTCATGGCATCTCGTGTTGGATCGGCCCAGCCCAACATCGGTTCGGGTTTTGAGATGACCGTTGTTGCTGCATGTGTAATCGGCGGGATTAGCATGGACGGCGGCGCGGGTTCCATTATCGGAATTGTGATGGGTTCCTTCTTTATGGCCATGATCAGCAACGGCATGACGCTTGTGAAGATTGATGCCTATTGGCAACAACTTGTTATCGGGCTTGTACTCATATTCGCCTGCTCTCTTGAATATGTACGCAACCGTATTCGCGCTAGCCTGAACATCTGAGGTGATACGTATGGAACAGAAAATCATTCTCGAAATGAAAGGGGTCACCAAATCATTTGGTGCAACAAAGGCGCTTAAGAACGTTTCCATTGATCTGATGGAGAAGGAGATACTGGCTATCTGCGGTGAGAATGGAGCGGGGAAATCCACGCTGATGAAAGTGCTCAGCGGCTCCTATGAACACAGCACCTATGAGGGGGAAATTTGGGTTGGCAGCAAAAAGTGCCTGTTCCGTAACCCGGCAGATTCCTCCGCAGCTGGAATTGAAATGATCTATCAGGAAATCAGTGTCCACCTTGATCTATCGGTGGCGGAAAATATTTTTCTTGGCCGAGTCCCAACAAAGAACGGAATTGTTCAGTGGGCAGCCATGCGGGAAGAGGCGCAGAAATATATCGCAATGGTCGGACTGCATGTACCCGTTACCACGCAGCTGCGCGATCTTAGCGCCTCCCAGTGTCAGATGGTATCCATTGCGCGGGCTCTTTCTCGCAACCCCAAGATACTCGTACTTGATGAGCCGACCTCCCCGCTGACCGAAGCGGAGGTAGAGGAGCTGTTCAAAATACTATTTCGCTTACGCGAGCAGGGAATCTCTTGCATCTATATCAGCCATAAAATCCGCGAAATCAAACGCCTGGCTGACCGCGTCTGCATCATGCGCGATGGTTCGCATGTCTGGACGAAGCAGGCGAGCGAAGTCGATGTAAACGACATTGTTGAAGCCATGGTAAACAGGAAGATTGAGAACATGTATCCCAAGGAAATCGTTCCAATCGGCCAGGAAGCACTCAGCGTCAAGAACTTGCGTGTCCAGCACCCCTACAATAAGAAGAAGTACATCGTAGATGGCGTAGATATCGCGGTGCATGAAGGGGAAATTTTAGGGCTGGTTGGTCTGGTTGGTTCAGGACGGTCTGAAACGGTCAACGCCATATTCGGCGCAATCGAAGGCACATATGATGAACTGAACATAGGCGGAAAGCCGGCCAAAATCAAGGATCCGGGTGATGCCATTCAAAAAGGTCTTGCGCTGCTGAGCGAGGACCGCAAGGTCAACGGCTTTGTTCCTACACTGGATATCGCAAAGAATATCAGCTTGCCACGTCTTGATAAGGTTTCTAAGTCGGGTATTTTGAAGAAAGATACGGAACGCAAGTTCGGTGAAACATATATGGAGGCTCTGAGTATCAAGGCGAATTCCGAGCGCGCAATGGTAACGGGTCTTTCAGGTGGCAATCAGCAAAAGGTCGTTCTTTCCAAGTGGCTGATGGCTGATCCTAAAGTGCTGTTGCTGGACGAGCCGACGCGCGGTATTGACGTAGGTGCGAAAACGCAAATTTACCAGATGATGACGCAGCTGGTGAAACAGGGCATGGCGATCATCATGATTTCATCCGAACTTCCGGAGCTGGTTGGCATGTGCGATCGATACCTGCTGCTGGCAAATGGAAAGATCCGTGCCGAGCTGACACGGGAAGAGGCGGATGAGGAACAGTTCCTGCGCATCTGTTCGGGTGCCTGAGCCCTTTTTGCGTGAAATACGGATAAGCAAGAAGGAATGCGTTTGTTGTTCGTGCCCGATGGCATTGACATAAAATAAAAATGGAGGATCGATCATAATGAAAAAGGTACTCATTCTGGCCTTGACGCTCATGATGGTTTTGAGCGTTGGCGCCTGCAGTAAGCCCGCCGTAGAGCAGCCTGCACCCGCAGTCACAAGCAGCTCTAATGAACCGGCAGGACCGGCTGAAACCGCTGCCCCCGCCGCTGCGGAAGGCGAACAACCGTATATCATTTTGGTAAATGCCCTTGTTGGTCACCCGGTCTATGAACAACAGGCAGAGGCTGCACGTAAAGCCGCTGAAGATTATGGCGTAAAGCTCGAGATCATTGGGCCAACCTTTGGCACGAGCACAATCGTTACGGATTATATCGCTGCGATGGAAAATGCCATCACATTACAGCCGGACGCAATCATCGGCGAACCGTTCGATCCTTCTCTCTTTGAGGTGTTCTCCCGCGCCAAGCAGGCCAATATCCCCATGTTCCTGACCTCCAACCTGTTGGAGAATGAAGATGAATTCGTTGCCTGGATCGGTACGGATAACTACAATTACGGGATCAATGCTGCGGATATGATTGCTGAGAAAACCGGCGGCAAGGCAAATATTTGCGTAGTAATGGGTGACCTTGCTACCACTAATCAGGTTGAGCAGCGCAAAGGCATCGAAGAACGTATCGCCGAAAAATATCCGGATATGAAGGTTGTCAATGTGGTTGCGGATAAGAATGATCTTGCTACCGCCATGACCGTCACAGAGGATACGCTCAATACCTACCCGGAAACCAATTGCTTTGTCATGCTTGAATCCACCGGCGGTCCGGGCGTTGCCCAGGTATGTGCGGAGATGGACCGTAGTGATGTCCTTATCCTTGATATCGATGCCGTAGAAGCCACCATCGATAACATCAAAGATGGTAAAGTATGGGCCACTCTGGCGCAGAACTTCTATAAGCGTGGCTACGAGTCCGTTCGTATGGCTTACGAACACCTTACCGAGGGCAGCAACGCGACCTTCGCAAAAATGAATGACTCGGGCACGGTTCTGATCGATTCTACCAATGTCGTAGCTTATGAAGAGAACCTCTGGGAAGAAATCGTTTACAAGGGCACGCCTTGGCCTGCAAAATAAGTTTCCTTTTCTTGGGACGTCGTTTCCTTAAAACGGCGTCTCAAGAATCACCTGTTATTCCATATAAATACAACCCTGGATATGGTAAAATGAGCTATCATATCTGCAAGTGAGGGCGCAAAAATGGCCAAGTTGCGGGATATTGCCCATAAAACAGGATTGAATATATCTACCGTTTCCCGGGCCTTACGCGATGCCCCTGATATCAAACCCGAAACGATCAGCTTGGTCAAACGGACAGCCATTCAGATGGGATATCGGGCGCGCGTTCAGGGAAAAGGCAGCAATACAGTCGGTCTGATTGTGCCGGAAGTAGGTAGCCATTATTACTCCGAAATGGTTGGATCCATTGAGCGGGAATTGAAAAGGTACGGGTATTCTATGCTCGTCCGCATCAGTGGGTTTGACGCTGGGAATATTCTTATAGCCATCGATCAGATGTTGCAGCAGGACATCTGCGGCATGATTGTACATGATCGCCTTGTTGTGGACGCCGCAGGTGATATACAGAAGAATGATCGCGTTGCGCTTTCCGCCCTGCCGATGGTGCTGATTTCTGAAAACAGAGCGAACCTGCCGCTGGACGCAATTTGCATTGACACCACCTTTGGCGTGCGCCTGGCGATGGAACACCTGATTGAATTAGGGCATAAGGAAATCGGTTATATTGGGGAGTATGCTTCGGACGTAAGATATCGGACTTATCTTGACATTTTAAAGGAAAGGGCCCTCCCCATCCGCGAAAACCACATGAAGCGTGGCAAGGAACGGTTTGAATTGGGCGGGTACCTGCGTGCCAAAGAACTTTTGCAGGAGCCGGATTTTTCAAGCGTGACGGCCGTTGTGGCCTGCTATGACCAGGTAGCGCTCGGCGCGCTGAGCGCATTTTCAGAAGCGGGTATCCGTGTACCTGAGGAGATATCAATGGTTGGGTTTGACAACATCATACTCAATGATTATCTCCCCATCCAATTAACAAGCATTATGAATCCAACGGAACAACTGGGTTCATTGGCAGTCAAGCTATTGCTGAACAATATCGAGGAAAAGGAAAATCACGTGGTGCAGAACGTTTCTTTGCAGCCACGGCTGGTAGTGCGGAACTCCACCTGTCCGCGCGTGTAAATGCTACAGTACTATTAAAGGAATATTAATATGAAAAAAATCGGTTTTGTTTGCTTTGGGGAAGTGAATACGCCCTTTGAGCGTCTTGAGATCAAACATGGCGCGGCGATCAATACGTTGAACCGCGTTTCTGGCAATGTCTGCGATGCCGGTATTGTGATAGACGATGCGGCATACGCAACAGCGAATGCGGCCATAGAGAAGCTCTCTGCTGTCGACCCGGATTGCCTGATCATATGCGTAGCGGGCTGGGTGCCGACTCACGCCGTTATCCATGTGACCGACGCTTTTCGACACCTTCCCATGCTGCTTTGGGGTCTCTGCGGCTGGATGGAAGGCGACCGCATGGTGACGACTGCGGACCAGGCAGGCACCACCGCCATACGCCCCGCATTTGAGGCGATGCATTACCGGTTCAAGTATATCTATAACGTAATCGGCAAGCCGGAGCCCGTGGATAAAATCGAGGCGTTCACAAACGCCGCATATGCTGCGCGCCGGTTAAGAGGCGCGCGCGTCGGAACTATGGGTTACCGCGATATGCTGCTCTATGGCACGCAGTTCGAAGGAAACAGCATGCGCGGCAAGCTTGGCGTAGAGGTCGAACCCTTTGAAATGCTTGAAATGGTGCAGAACATTGAAAAGCTTGATGCGCAAAAGGTGTGTGAGGGCGTAGCATTCATTAAGGAAAACTGGAAGTTTGAGAAAGAATGTGACGACTCCATACTGGAAACGGGCGTAAAATATGCCCTGGCCATCGGCAAAAAAATCGAAGAGCGAGGATATAAGGCCATAACGCTGATCGATGTAGACGGGATGAAAAAATTGCTCGGTTTCCCGCCTGCCATGGTATTTATGCTGTTGGAACACTATTACGGCGTGCTGACAGTGCCGGAAAACGATATCATGGGAGCGGTCACGCAACTGATTGCTTACAGCATCACAGGGAAGATTGTTCCATATCTGGAATACTATGAATTCTTTGAAAATAGCATGCTCATCGGCGTACCGGATTTCATTCCGGCGGCAGTTTCGGATGGAGACGTCTGTGTGTTGCCGACGGCGTTCGGCCTGCTGTCTGCAAGCCTGCTGAACGTGTCCCGCGTCAAAACAGGCCTCGTTACCTGCATGCGGCTGGTTTACCGCGATGGAGTCTACTATATGCATGTGTATCTTGCCGATGCAAAAACGCCCAAGCCATGGGAAGAATGCGGCTGGACACCGCCTGCGCCGCAGCTGCCAAGCCTGGAGGTTGTGCCGCAAGATTGCACGGTTGAGGAATTTGCACAAAAAGTTTCCAGCCAGCATGTCATCGTCTGCTATGGCGATCATCGTGAGGCAGTCAGGGACTTCTGCAAGCTGATGGACATTGGCCTGCTGTAAAATATTTGAATTTGGAATGGGTATGAATACGATTAAAATTGGATGGGCACAAACCAGTATTTCGGCGGACCGGCCGATGTTGATGATTGGACAGATGTATCACCGCGTTTCCGAATATGTGAGGGATCCGATTACGGCCACTGCATTAGCGTTGGACAACGGAGAAGCACAGGCGGTGTTTGTGTCGCTGGATATGACAGAATATCCAACGCACATTACAGAACTTTTAAAAGAAAAACTTTCAATCGTACCAGACCTGAAATTTGAAAGTATTTCGATAGGCGCTACGCATACGCACAACTCATCGGATTTTTATAACGATTTTATGCGTGATGACAACGAGCATGTGTTTAGTCCGGACATTTTGCCACCCATCCATATGGGAGATGAAGTGTTACACGGGGAGGAAGCACAGGCGTTTCTTCTTGAGCGTCTTTCTAGCGTGATTATCCGCGCATGGATGAACCGGAAAGAAGGCGGCATTAGCTATGCGCATGATTACGCCGTGGTTGGCTTTAACCGCCGGCCGGTCTTCCATCAACCGGATGGTGCCAAGACAATCATGTATGGCGATTGCTCAAGGGATGACTTTGCCGGGTTTGAGAGTGGCGCAGACTCCTCTGTCGATATGCTATATACATGGGATATGGACGGCCACCTGACGGGTGTTGCGGTAGATGTTCCCTGTCCGTCGCAGGTATTTGAACTTCATCGTTTCATCACAGCAGATTACTGGGGCTTCACTCGGGCAGCCATCCGAGAATCTCTGGGAAATGTCTATGTGCTTTCGCTTTGCGGGGCGGCCGGTGACATCTCTCCGTTGGATTTGGTACGTATCAGCAAATATAACAAGCAGGCTTTGCTGGACTGGGGTGGACAGGCGAAGGAGGTTCTTCGCAATTTCGATATGACGCGCGAATGCGAAGGTATTGCCGTCCGAATTACCGATGCTGTTGTGCGCGGATATAAAGTAGCACGCAATTATATTGATTACACACCGGCGTTTGCCCATGAAGTATTGCAGATTGACCTTCCGCTTCGGCTGGTTTCCGAAGAGGAGTATGAGACCTCTGTCAAAGAAGTTGAACGCATCAAACGGGCGTTTTCTAAGGAACACCCAATGGAAACGGTTGACGTTGTACGCGCGTTTGAACCACAGGGGGATGTGCTTCGGTGGGAGTTACAGCAAAAAACAAAAGTGTTTCCCTGCGTTAGCCATTTAGTCCGTATCGGCGAGATTGGGATTATGACAAACCCGTTCGAACTCTATCATGAGTACGCGCAGCGCATGAAAGCGCGCGTAAAAGCGCAGCAGCTCTTTGTCGTGCAGCTTTCCAATGGCCTTGGCGGATACCTGCCGACGGAGGCGGCAGTCCATGGTGGCAGCTATAGCAGCAAACCGGCATCGACGATATGCGGCCCGGAGGGCGGCAATATGCTGGTAGAGAAAGCGATCGAGGTTCTGAATTCCTTATTTTAGTTTGGACCGGCCCGTTCAAAATTAACGGGCTTTTGAACTACTGCAAAAGACAATTTACCAGTGGCAACGGTGCGGCTGTAACATGGCGAAGGCTGAATACGCCGTTACAGCCGCACAAAAGAATAATATTCATACAACACACAGAATAATCCCGTTCTATCGAGTCAGGATATTGAACCGAACGGCAGCAAGGCGCGGTTTGCCGATATATTTACATTTTCCGCAGAAAAACATTATGGAACGATTTCTTCCCGGAACATCGTTTAACGGGACTACTTTCTCCTGCGAAAAAATATATGAGGAGGTTTTCTATGAAAAGAATTTCGCTGGTTTTATCGCTTCTTCTGGCAGCCCTGATGGTTTTTGGGGTTGCAGCAACAACGCTGGCTACGAGTAGTACGAGTAGCGCAGACGAACTCCTGAACGTGGCATTTGGCAGCCTGTCAGATGCAGCGGGCTGGAGTTCCAACGTTGGGGCTGCACGGTATTTCGGCGTTTCTGTGGATGGTCAATCCGCCGGATACGTTATTTGGGTGTCACGCACGAATAGAATAGAGATCATGACACCGAATATGCTTGTAACAACGAACAAGTACGATACAGTCCATGCAGAGTTTGAAATGTGGCTTAACGAAAAGACCAATGATCCTGATCTGGCGCTAGACGGTTTGGAGATGTATTACTCGACTGATTTTGGCGCAACATGGGCGGGTACTGTCCCAGTAAGCGCTGAAAACACTGGTAAACGCGCTGTATACGATTCCGCCAATCAGGGTGATGTATATAAAGTACGCACTGGCAACCTTGCTGAGCTACTGCCCGGGACTGCCATTACGAACTTCAAGATCGTGCCGTATGCTGGCGTAGCGGCCACGGGCGGCCCCAAATTTATAAACTTTCGGGTGCTGGGAGAAACGTCTACCCCGGAACCCACGTTATATGAAGGCACGCTATTTGCGCTGGACACGGACGACGTTGCAGGATGGAAAACAAACTCCGACCGCGCTCTGATTACCAGTTATTCTTGTCTTGTGGACGGTGGTGAAGCGCAGAAATATGTCACGTTCGTGGTGTCCGGTCTTACTGACCTGCTCTACGGTGCAACGCCTGATATGAAGATTACAATGAACAAATATTCCGAAGTTGCTGTGCAGTTTTCAATTTGGAGGCATGTAGGTACTACGGGTACATCCGATCCCGAGATTGCAAACGCGGCGCTGTATTATTCCACCGATTTTGGGTCGACATGGTCCTCCGCAAGCATCCCGCTTACGGCCATCAACACGGGCAAGACTGCCGTAATAGCCGGATATAGCGGCTATTTCGGCCCAGTGTACACATATACAACGGGCAACCTCTGCGATGTTGCACCCGGGCAAGTCATTACAAACTTTAAGATCGTGCCGTTTACAGCATTGACCACTGCGGGTGCGATGCGGCTCATGGATTTTACAGTAACGGCAAAGGGTGAGAACGAGATCGTTCCGGAACCCGTGGATCAGCCGACCGTACTGAACGATTCCCCCGTGATACAGGCGTTGATCGATGGCGCAAAGACGGGTGGCGGAACAGAGGTAACAATCCCTCAAATCAATCCGCGCGACGGGAGCAACGTATGGGTCATCGGCGAGGCCATCAAACTGCCCTCAGATATGACGGTATATATCGATAACTGCACGCTGCGCCTTGCCGACGGTGTATACAGCAACATTTTCTGCAATGAAACAGCGTATAACGATACCCTGACTGCCGCGCAGGAACAACATAACATCAAAATCATCGGAATTGGAAACGCAACGCTGGACGGCGGCAACCCGAACGGTTTGACTGAGTCTACGGCCGAAAAGAACGGGCTTCCGCACATCATCTACAATACGCTCGTTTTCATGCGCAATGTGGATGGGTTGGAGATTCGGGATTTGAAGACCAAGGATTCACGGTGGTGGACATTTACAAACATATTCTGCCGCAACGGCCTTATTACCAACATAGACTTTAGCTGCCGCAACAATGTACCCAATCAGGATGGTGTGGACCTGCGCATTGGATGCAATAACTTTACGATCAGTAACCTGACAGGAGACACGGGTGACGACAGCGTCGCGCTCACTGCGCTGCTGCATAAGTTTGATACCAAGTGGATGGTCCAGGGCAAGGACACCGATATCCACGACGTAGAGATTAAAAACATCAATACCCGCGTTATGGGCGGTCACCACATTGTGCGACTGCTGATGCAGGATGGCAATAAGGTTTATAACATTGACATTGACGGCGTATACGATGCCACCATAGATAAGGGCGGTCCCACTGTGGCTGCGGCTGTGAAGCTTGGCGACACGGGCTATGCCACCATTAAACAGGCTGTAGCAGGAGATATGTATGGCGTCAGTATCAAACACGTGACAACGCGCGCCAGTATGGCGATCCGGGTCGGAACTTATGCTGTAACGGATGAACACTTCACCTATTCAGATGTTGTCAATGTTGCGGGCAAACCGATTATCGGTGGAAGTTATACGCCATCGAACTAGCCTCTGGTGTAGGAAGGAAGAGACGCTTCCAGCCGTAACGTTTCGTAGCTTGGCAGATTGACGCTGGAGATCTACACTAAGCTGGGAAGATAATTGGAAAAAGCAATTAACAGACAATTGGGAGGGCGCCTGTAGGGTGCCCTCCCCAATTAGTACTTGATGGGGGGCGGCCAGGTGAGTCAATTCCTTGCACGGTATTCTGTGTAAGCAGAGGAAAAAGAGGATTACCATAGAGCCTTCTTTGAAGCGATTCTGTTTAATATTTCAGAAAAGAGACCGTAACGATAACTAATCTCACCTCTATACGGCCTCGTGTATATCTCGTTAGGATAGCTCCATAAAACCCGTTATGTTGGATTGGAAACTAAAGCAAGAACATAATGCGAAGTTCATGTCGTAGCTACTGATAAACATAATTGGAAGTTCAATTCCTCTTGCCGGGATAACATAATGCGAAGTTTACACAATGTGATTTTTGATAACCGCTCGGGCTATGTAATCGAATTTATGCTTTCCGGCAGCTATGAGGACGGCTTTGTGCTGAGTGAGGGATAGGCACCCAGGATAAAGAACTAATATCTGTTCGCTTGGTGTTTAATATCAGATAATTATTTGCAATAACTAGGCCGACCGATACGCTGTGGCCAATGTTGTTGCTTCATAATCAATTCTTGTTAGCTTTAACCTGCTCAGAAGCCTATTGACTTCTCTTGGAAGGTTTTTATACCGCCTGCCGCATCGTCCAAGGGCGGTAACGATTTGAATTACCGGTTTTTGATAAGGTTGTTGCTAGATGGAGAACAGGATTTGGTTATTTGCGAAATATTGCATAGACCTTACTGCTCCCTCGATAGTTGATTTACTCCATATACACTCGCTATTATTATGATAGAGCCAATCACCTGATAAAACCCGAAGTCTTCTTTCAAAATAAGAACACCCGCTAAGATTGATATTATGGTTGTTATATTTGCAAATATAGATGCTTTTGCGACATTAAGATAAGTCATTGCATAATTCAGCATCAAAAAGGCTCCTACAGAAGATACTCCCGCCAAGAAAATTACGGATATCCAGAATCCAGCAT
>JAEYSE010000125.1 GCA_023435025.1 Bacillota bacterium | reverse complement strand
GGGTTCCATGTTTCCACCACCATATTCGCAAGCGGTCTTGCGACCATCAGCTTCTTGCTCATCACACGCGGCAAGATTCCTCTCTACTACGGCTCCAGCTTCTCCTATATCGCCGCGATCGTAAGCGTAACAGGAGGCGTCGGGTTTGGGCAGCTCGCGCCGGACGCGCTTATTTCGCAAGCCCAGTTTGGCATCATATGTTCCGGTTTGGTTTCCATACTTGCAGGCCTTATCGTCAACCGGTTCGGTATGGAGAAAATTGAAAAAGTTCTGCCGCCCACAATCACCGGTTCCATCGCCATGATCATAGGGCTTTCGCTCGCGGGAACCGCACTTACCCAGGCGATTACGGATCCGGGCATAGCCGGCATTATGCCCGGCAGTGCGGCTATCGTAGCGCTTGTGACGCTGATTGGCACCATTCTGTTCTCCGTATACCTCAAAGGTGTGTGGGGCCAGCTTCCCATACTCTTCGGTATCCTGTTGGGGTATATCGTAGCGATTCCATTCGGGCTGGTGGATTTTTCAAAGGTCTGGACGGGGACGGTCATTTCCCTGCCCCATTTCACGCTGCCCGTGCCCAACTGGATGGCGGTGCTCGCCATAATGCCTATCGCACTCGCTACCATACCGGAGTCCGCGGCGCATCTGTTCCAGCTTGATATCTATGTGAACGACCTCGCCAAGAAAAAAGGCAAGGGCGAATACAAGATTGCAAACAAACTGGGGCTTAACCTGATCGGCGACGGTATGGGCGATATCGTATCCTCGCTGTTTGGCGGCCCTGCGGGCACCAACTATGGCGAGAACATCTCCACCATGGCCATCACCAAAAACTTCTCTGTTAAAATGCTTGGCATGGCTGCCATCCTTGCGATCGTGCTCTCGTTCCTGACGCCACTCTCTAACGCCGTGAACACCGTGCCCTCCGCCGTTATCAACGGCGCGTGCATCTTCCTGTTCGGCGTAATCGCGGCGCAGGGCGTGGCGATCATGATCAACCAGAACGTGGATATGTTCAACGCCCGCAACCTTGCCGTTATCTCGGTAATATTCGTTGTGGGTCTGGGTGGCCACTACGGGTTTGCAGGCGGCATGATCCCGGTGTTCGGCGCGAAGCTCCCGGCCATCGCCACCGCTGCGGTAGTGGGTATCTTGCTCAACCTGTTGCTTTCCATCGGGGCAAACGAGAGCAAGAAAAAGGTGAAAGAAGCGAAGGCAGGGCGCGACGTCGCCTCCTAAAAAGCTTCAAAAAGGTTGTGTTACGGAAGCCGCATCGATTTTTCGATGCGGCTTTCGAGTTTTAAAAAGGGATGCGCGTATGTCTTTGTTATAGAGTGCAAATAGCTTACCGTGGCGTACGTATGAAGCGATCGAATTCTATGGAAAGCGGGAATTCTTTTGATAAACGAACGGGTGGGCGCATAAGGATAGACAGCCGAAAAAGAGGAGTGATATCCATGCAGCCCCCCAGCGCCCAGAGAACGTTCCTGCTTAACCAGGTGGAATTTGCCTTCGTGCTGCGCAGGCTTTTAACGGACTATGCGCATTGGACACGGGAACTCATACTCCTTTCCGTTTTGGGAAGCGATACGGAGGCTGTTCAGCGGCGGCTAAGGCGCAATGCGGAAGACCTTGCAGGCTTGGTACGTCAGATATATGGGGAGCGCAACGCCACGCGGTTTGAGGTGATATTGAATGCCTGGAATACCTTGATACTTGAATGGATCAAGGCTCTCATAGCCAACGATATGCGGCGTATTGAGGAACTCAATGTTCAATGGTATGCGCTTGCGGATACTGCGGCCCGGTTTATCTCCACACTGAACAGTAACTATGACCGGAACGAATTTCAGGCGGTTTTTTACGATTTGATATATATGACCCAGAACGAGGCCTCAGACATTCTCTCCGCCAATTACGCGGCAAGCATTGAGCGGTACGATCAGATCATCGGCCGCCTCATGGATCTGGCGGAGGACATTACCTTCGTTGTTATGCGGCAGTTCCAAATATAGTGTATTAGCGAGTAACAGGCAGGATAAAAGTTGTATCCGGCTTTTTATATGGCAAAATTTTTTTGCGTTTGACAGGTTTTCAAAACCTGCTATACTATGCCAAACGATCCAAACTGTTGGAGGGGTTGATGAATATTAAATGGGATGCGGAAGAGTACGCAAAGAACTTTCAATTCGTTCCCCAATACGGGGAGGATCTCTTTGGTTTGCTTCAAGTCAAAGAAGGTGAGCACATACTGGATATTGGCTGCGGCAACGGTGCTTTGACCGCCCGGCTCCATGCGCTTGGCGCAAATGTAACGGGGCTCGACGGCTCTGAGGATATGCTTCGGCTTGCAAGAGAGCAGTACCCGCATTTGACGTTCCTTTATGCCGACGCTACTGACTTCCGACTTCCCGGTCCGGTGGATGCCGTATTTTCCAACGCCGTGTTCCATTGGATCTCGGACCAACACGCCCTGCTAAACTGTGTTGCAAACGCCCTCAAACCCGGCGGGCGGCTGGTATGCGAGTTCGGCGGAAAAGGCTGCGCAGAGAACATACATGCGGCGCTTGAGCGCGCGTTTACAAGGCACGGACTTCCTTACCGTCGCACATTCTATTTCCCCACGGTGGGGGAGTACGCCCCACTTTTGGAACAGCACGGGTTGCGGGTGGCATTCGCCGCCCTGTTTGAGCGTCCAACAGAATTGAAAGGGGAAAACGGTTTGACGGACTGGATGGATATGTTCCTTCCGCAGGCGTTTGAAGGACTCGATCCCTCCTTAGCGGAGAAAATGAAACAGGAGGCGGCGCAGGAACTTGCGCCCACGCTGTGCCAGGGTGGAACATGGTATGCGGATTATGTGCGTATCCGGATCAAGGCCATAAAAGAATAAATCATGTGACAAAGAAGTTTGAAGCAAGAAGCCGGCGTAAAGCCGGCTTCTTGCTTGCGCGCTTATGTCAGAGGAGGCGTTGCAACATGCTGAATAAATGGATATAATTTACTTAACATGTCGAAACCGGAGGGAGCGAAATGAAGGGCGAACGTCTTCGGGGGCTGCTGTTTATGGCAACGCTGGTGCTTGTGCTACTGCCAGTTCCGGCGTTGGCGGCTACAACGCATCGGGTAGGCACCGAGACGGAGTTGGCTGCTGCCCTATCCAGCGCGGTCGACGGCGATACCATTCAACTTACGGACTCTATCATATATACGGACCCAATTACCATGGAAGGGAAGAGCCTCACATTTGACGTGGGGATGCATACGCTCGATATCGACGTCAACGCATCCGCCAATTACGCACTGATGGTGGATACCGGTACATTGACATTGGTTGCAGAACCAGGTGGAGCGCTTAACGTCACGACGGCGAATGTTGCTATTGGCGTGTGCGTGGGTAGCGGCGAAGCGACTGTTACCAACATCACAGTGGAGACCGATCCAGGCACGAATCTTGAGCGGGCGGCGGTGGCTACATATGGCGTGGATAGCAGGATCACGGTCACCGGCAACGTTTCGGTCACAGGTGATGACAGTTCTGCCGTACGGACATATGGAGATAACTTGGTCACCATAGGGGGGAATGTTTCAGCCATGGGTGATAACATCTCCGCTGTGTATACTCCTAACGGCGGCCAGATAACCATACGTGGCAACATATCGGCCGCGGGTGATGACGCCATAGGTGTGTTTGTATGGGATGACAGCACGGTCACCGTGGGCGGCAGCATTTCAGCCACGGGCAATAACGCCACCGGTGTGTCTGCATGGGATGACAGCACGGTCACCGCAGGTGGCGACATTTCGGCTGTGGGTGATTTTGCCAGCGGTGTGTCTACCAGTAACAACGGTAAGGTCACCTTGGACGGCAACGTTTGGGTCAGCAATGGCGAAAATACCGGTGATCAACAAGTGGGAAGCGGTGTGGCTGCATCGGATACAAGCGCGGTCATCATAGGCGGTAGTGTCCTGGTTGAGGGTGTACAAGGCTACGGCGCACAGGCATCTGAAAGCGGTACGATCCACATAGCCAAAAACGTCATGGTCACGGATCCCACGGTTGACGCGGATATCGGTTACGGCAGCTGCGGCGTGGCCGCTGGCGGCTATGAGGGTGAGATAGGCTGCATAGTTACGGTAGCTGGGGATGTTACGGTCACCGGCGCGGGAAGCATTGGCGCAGCAGCCTATGGCGGCACGATTACCGTAAATGGCAGCGTTTCATCAGTGGGAAACAAGGGTGTGGGTGCGATGGCCGTTACCGACGGCTTTGTGACGATAGAAGGAGAACTTTCTGCGCAGAATTATGCGTGCGTAAATGCCCGCGCGCCCTATGATAGCGGCGATAGTGAGGCACTCAGACCTGAAGTTATCATAAGAAGCAAAAGCGAGGGCTCGGATGGCGAAGGTGATCACGCAGATTATCTAATCTATACGGATACGGATGCAGAGCATAGCGGGGATGGCTATGCCGGGGCTGGGACCGTATATATCAACCGGAATGCCTCCGGCGAAGAAATTCTTTTAATGCCCACCGTCGTGACCGGGGCGGTTACAGACGTCACCGCCTCGTGTGCAACGCTCAACGGCGACATCACGTCAGACGGTGGCGCAACGGTCACAGAGCGCGGTTTTGTATATGGCAAGACCACCGACCTTGCCATCGACGGCGCTGGTGTTACCGATATCGCTGCGGGCCGCGGTATGGGCAGCTTTACAGCGACACTCAACAATCTTGAGAAAAATTCCATCTACTATGTACGTGCCTACGCCGTAAACAGCCAGGGTACGGCATATGGCACAGCCGTCAGCTTTAGCCCCACCAGCAGCGTAGAGGAGATCGACGCCCCCACAACCGGCAACGACGCGGGCGATGTCGTATCCTCGGGGGATATATCCGACGCCCGCAACCTTGCTGTCATATCTGTCTTGTTCGTTGTGGGCTTGAGTGGCCACTACGGGTTTGCAGGCGGCATGGTCCCGGTGTTTGGCGCCAAGCTCCCGACAATCGCTAGCGCGGCTTTAGTGGGCATCCTTTTGGACCTGCTGCTGTCTATCGGAAAAACGTAAAGCGAAAGCAAGAGTAGGAAGTGTAGGTGGGCCAAAACATCGCATCCTGAAACCGGGCATTGACCGATGGAATAACCCAGCCACAATGATCATGAAAAGGAGCCGCATCGGGTTCTCGATGCGGCTTAGTTTATATAATCTAAAGCGAAAAGCTACCGGGTATTTGTATGTGCTATTTCATAAAGGAGGTTGGTGCATTATGTTCAGAAAATTTGGTGTCTACTGCATCCAAACAAATCTTATGCAGTAAATATGCAGCGGTTATGCGCCAGATTTGCGTCTTTGGCTTGGCTCATTTTTCACAGTAGATATGCGCTGCCCTCGTGGCGTGCTGTCACGAGCGAATCGCCTACGGTATAGAGGGTATTGCCGATTTTCACATGCTGCGGCTCGCCCTTTTCCACGCGGACAGCGCAGCCTTCCTGCGTCGCATCAATACTCAGCACGCTTCCCCGGTAGTGGACGCAAAAGCGTACCCGGCTCCAATTTCGCGGAAGCCGAGGGTTCAAAATAAGGGCTTCCGGCTGTACGGAAAGCCCGCAAAAACCGGACGCCACGGCAAGATAGGCGCCGCCAACGCTCGCCACATGAAGCCCATCGCGTGTATTGGCGTGGGCGTCGTTCAGATCGGCGGAGGCAGTTTCTTTGAAATATTCATAGGCCTTTTCCACGTTCCCCAGCCGCGCCGCCATAATACTGAATATACACTTGGAAAGCGAGGAATCGTGCGTTGTGATGGCTTCATAATACGCGTATGTGCGCCCCGCAGCGTCTTCCCCCACACCATCGCCAAACAGGTATAGCGCTAATACAGCATCCGGCTGCTTGCAGACCTGGTGGCGATAGATAAACAGCGGGTGGCAGTGCAGCAGCAGCGGAAACTGCTCCCTGGGGATACTGGTAAGATCCAGCCTTTTTTTCGTGAGGAAACTGTCGTCCTGCATCAAAATCCCAAGCTTTTCGTCATAGGGGAGGTACATTGCTTCAGCAGCCTCGAGAAAGCGCCGTTCCTCGTCCAGACTCACGCCCGTTTGTGCCTGCGCCCTCTCAAAAAGGCCCGCCTGCCGCAGTGCTTTGCAGATGTTGGCCGCGCAGCGGAGGTTCTCCCGCGCGCCTGCGTTTGTATAGTAATTGTTGTTAACCAGGCAGGTGTATTCGTCTGGACCGGTCACGCAATCGATCAGGAAGCGCCCGCCCTCCATATGGCCTGTGTCCAGCCAGAGCCTCGCCGTTTCTATCAGGACTTCTGCACCCTTTTCAGCCATGTAATTGATATCACCTGTGGCGAGGTAATACTGGATGAACGAATGCGCGACGTCCGCGTTGATGTGGTACTGCGCGGAGCCGGACGGGAAGTAGGAGGAGCATTCGCTCCCGGAAATGGTGCGCCAGGGGTAGAGCGCGCCTGTTTCGTGCCCCAGCAGGCGCGCATGTTCCCGTGCTTGCGGCAGTATGCCGTAACGGTAATCGAGCAGGCTTTTGGCCAGGCACGGGTCCGTGAGAAGGAAGAATGGGAATACGTAAATTTCGGTATCCCAGAAGTAATGTCCTTCGTACCCTTCGCCGCTCAGGCCCTTTGCGGGTACGTTGCCCACGCCATCCTTCCCCGCCGATTGCAGCAGTTGATAGATGTTGAAGTCGAGATAGCCTTGTACGTCTGCATCGCCGTCGATCAGCACCCGGGAATTTTCCCAGAACACGTTCAAATACGCTTCCTGCTCCGCATACCAATGGGCCGGCCCCAAACGTACCGCTTGTTCGAGCATATTGGCAGCGTGCGTGGAGGGGTCCTGAGCCCGGAGCGAATCGCTGTACACGCACAGCTTATAAAGCCTTACCCGCCCGCCCGGCTGAATGCTTGCGGTAATGTCCGACCAAGCACCCTGCCCGTCAGAGCCGTATGAAAAGACCCCTTCCACCTCCAGCAGGTGCCTTGCCCGGCATGCCATTTTTAGCCCGGAACGGTTGGTATGGCAAGTAATGTGCAATACCCCGTCTTCCGTATTGGCCTGCTCCACCAAAAGATGGCGGCCAGCGCCGGGGGCAACGCGCGGATCGTTGGGATCACTATAATTCTCTACATCGCCGTTTATTGTAGAGTGCAGGTGGATAGGCCCAGCGTAATTGATGGACTCGACGTCGTACTCCATCAGGAATAACTCGCTCATGCAAAAGCTTGCCATACGTCGCGCAGTAACTCGAAGCGTATGTCCGGCGGGTGAGCGCCACAGCATACGGCGCCAGGTTGTACCCCGGCGCATATCCAGCGCCCGCTCATACTCCAACAATCCGCCAGAAAAGGGATCGAACCGCTCACCGTCTATCGTCAGGGTAATCGTCTGCGCGTCGGGCAGGTTGATCATTGTCTGGCGCGTGGCAGGGAAGCCGTATAGCTTTTCGCCGTACGGGATATCAGCATCGTCGTAAAAACCGTTGATATAGGCGCCGCGCACGCTCAATAATTCCGGGGGGTACCCCTCCTCAAAGCAGCCGCGCACGCCCAGGTAACCGTTGGCGCAGTGGAAAAGCGCTTCCTCTCCTGCAAGCGCCTCCCGGTTGAGCTGGCGCACGGTAAGTTTCAGTCCTTCTGGAATCAAAAGTTTCACCTCAAAGTTGAAAAAGTTTAGGAACAAAAGTCCAAAGTATCACGAATCTTTTCAGGGCTTCCCAAAGGAAAGCGGGTTCCGCGCCCGTAGGGCAGAAACAGATCCTGCGAATCGGTTTCAGGAACCCTGGGGCCCTCTTCTTACGGCCCTACCCTGGGGGTAGGTCTTTCCACATCACTCTTTTACCGCGCCCGCCATCAGGCCGGAGACGATCTGCTTCTGGAATAGCAGCACGATGATGAGCGTAGGCACGATGACAATCACAGTTGCGGCCGTAATCTCCCCCCATAATATGCTGAACTGCGTGCGTAGGGCGTTGATGGCGACTGGAACCGTCTGGAATTCCTTATTCGCGTTCAACGTAAATGTCAGGAGGTATTCGTTCCAGGACGCGATGAATGTCATGATGGCGGTGGTAAACACGCCCGGCATTGCGATGGGGAATATCACCTTCCAGAGTGTCTGCCACATGGAGCAGCCGTCGATATGCGCCGCCTCCTCCAGCGAAGGGGGAATGCGCTTGAAGTGCGCCACCATGATCCACACTGCAGCGGGTAGCGTAATGCTGGAATAGGCGAATGTGACGCCATAGCTGTTCAGAATGTCCAGCTTGTAGAACATGTTGAATATCGGTCCCACAATGATCATCTGTGGAAACATAGAAATACCGAGTATCAGGCTCATCAACAGCGTCTTGCCTTTGAAGCGACAGCGCGCCAATATATAAGCCGATAATGATGATACCACTGCCACGTACCCTGTTGTGGAAAGCGAAACGATGAGGCTGTTTTTGATGGAGTTGAGTATGCCTTTGTCTATGACCGTCCGGTAATTTTCTAGCGTGGGGTTTACTGCAAATACACGCAGTGCCGTGGAGCCGAATATTTCCTCCGACGGCTTAAACGACGTGATCGTAATCCAGAAAAACGGGAACATCATAACCGAGAGCAGAAGTATCACCGCAGCAAGATAGAGGGCTTTTTTCAAACTCATTGTTTTCATACTATTCCTCCTCAATCGTCCGCGATGAGTTCGGTGCCCAGCACCTTGATGAACACAAACGCAATGGCCGCCACGAACAGCGCCATGGCGATGACGACGACGGCCCCATAACCGTAGTTGCTCTGGCCGATCATCAGCTTATATGCATATATGGAAAGCGTTTCGGTAGCGCCGCCCGGCCCGCCGCCCGTCAACACCGTTATCAGGTCGAACACTCGAAACGCGTCGAGCGTGCGGAACAAGAGGGCGACCAGCATGGAGGGTTTGAGCATGGGGAGCGTAATGGAGAAAAACGTGCGGACGGTGCCGGCACCGTCTATCTTCGCGCTTTCATACAGCCCGCGGTCTATGATCTGAAGGCCTGCGAGAAGCAACAGCGCCATATAGGGCGTGGTTTTCCATACGTCCGCGAGTATGGCGGCTGCCATCGCTCCGTTTGCGGAAAGCAGCATGACTTCCGGGGAGCTGATGAGCCCCAGAGAGGCAAACATGTGGGAAATGACGCCGCTGCCGCCGTCGTACATGTAGCTCCACATCAGGGCGGAAACGGCGGTTGGTATTGCCCAGGGAACGAGCGCCGCAGTGCGGACCACCCCAATTCCCTTCATGGCCTTGTTCATAATCAGCGCGAGCAGCATACCCAGCGTCAGTTCAAGGGCGACCGACACAAAGGTAAACAGGACCGTATGGCCTAAGGAATCAAAGAAACGCGTATCGCGCAGCAGCGCCCCGTACGCGGCGAGGCCCGTAAAATTGCTTTTGATGATGCAGGAGCGCAATTCGTTGGCGAGTATGCCGATTTTATCCCGATTATAAAAGGCAACGCCAGCGTTAGCGTCGTACACGCGATTGATACGCGTCTCGGCGTCATCGATATAAGCAATCAGTTTTTGTTCGTCCGCTTTGGAAAGGGAGAGGGTCTTTTCCGTGTCCTTGTATATTTCAAACATCGCAGAAGCTTCCGCTGAAACCGCCTCGAGTTCGGCTTTGTCCGCGCCTTCGACCAGGGTTATTTCATCGCTTAAATAATAAGCAATGTAATCACAATCCTCGGCAAACAGGCGGGCGTTAAAGCTTGTGCTCGTATACAGCCCGGATACGGTTTGATCGTTCGTGCGGTAATCAAAAAAGGAATAGACGACCGAGCAGAGGATGGGATAGAGCGCGAACACCGCGACTAACAGCAGCAACGGGGCAAGAAAAGTAAGCTGCCCCGCTGTGATTCGCTTTTTGACCATACGCCTTTCCTTCCCGGCATGCCCGCGCCCTGGCGCGGCTTTGAGCCACCACATTTACATAAGGGAACGGGCCTGTTCTTGCCAGGCCCGGCTGCCCCAACCTAATGTCCGCCTGAAGCCCACCGGCAAACCAGAACGGTTTGCCGGTGAGCGTGCGTCCAGCCTGCTATTTCCCAAGCGCGGCGTTGATGGCCGCCACGGTATCTTCTATGGTTTGGGAACCAGAGAGGAACTTGTGCGCGTTCTGCTGGATGGCGTCTGAAGTCTTGGCGTATTCCGCTGAGACCGGCCTTGCGATGGTGGTGGAAAGCGCGTTCTTAAAGCCTTCCATCTTGAGCATTTCATTGCCTGCGAGCACGTCGGCGTCCTCAAGCAGGGCATTGAAGCCGGGCAGGTACCCACCTTGCGTGGACATGATCTTCTGTCCCTGTTCGGTGGCGAGGAACTTCATGAAATCCCATGCGCCTTCCTTATTCGCGGAGTTCTTGTTCATGCCAAGCAGCCAGCCGCCGACGGTGGAGCCGCCGGGGAGGGGAGCGATATCCACCTGATCCACCTTGATGGTACCCTCGCTCTTGATGACGCCCCACTGATACGGCCAGTTACGGGCGAACACGCTCTGGCCCTTAACGAAACTGTTGGCGGTTTCGCCTTCGCGGTAATTGAGAATATCGGTGGGTACCGCGTCGGAGTCAACAAATGCCTTCATAGAAGCAAGGCCGCCCTGCACATTTGTCCAGCCGGCGGTAAACTCGGCGAGGTTGCACACGAGGCCCTCATACAGGCTGGACTGAAACGCGTAACCATCCGCGGTACCGCCCTGGCCCTTATAAGTGGTGGCCATAGCTACTAGGTCCTCAAATGTATACTGCCCGCTGACAAGCTTCGCCGCGTCTTCCGTAGAAACGATGTCCTTGCGGAAATACATTAAGCCAAGGTCCGGGAAGAACGGCAGCACGTACTGCTTCGCGTTGTAGGAACCGGACGCCATGGAGCCGGAGTTGAACTGGGAAATTTTAAGGCCTGCGTCCTTCATGTATTGGTCGATGGGTTCAATATAGCCAGCCGCCGCGAACTCGCCCGCCCATACGACGTCCATGGAGATAACGTCGTAATCCGCGGAGCCCGCTTTCAAAGTGGTAATAAGCTGCTCACGCATGGCGTTGGAGTCGTTTGTCATATCCACCCATTCCACGGTGAATTTGTCCTGCGAGGCATTGTAAGCGTCAACAACGGCCTGAGTTGCCGGGGTGCTATCCGCCTGCGCGGCGAACTTGATGGTGACGCGCGGCGCTTCCGCGGGGGGCGGTGCATCTGTGGGTTCAATGGGGGCCGCCGTGGGCTCGGCGGCGGGTGCAGGCTCCGTGGGTGTGGCCGCGGGCTGCGTGCAGCCAGCAAAGAGCGATACGATCATAAGAAGAACCATCAGAATGCCGAGCGACTTTCTCATATTGTTATCCTCCTCATAATAATTGGGCGTCTGCGCTGCCGCCTTGCCGCAAGCACAAATACATGTGGCGTTTTCGGCAGGGACAATACCCCATGCCGGGCTTAGGCGCAAATGGTAAATCGGTTTGGTGTTTTGATCAGAGTGTGGGGGGGGCAGGCGTACTTGCCTGGGAAGTTAAGATAAGCGACGCGTCCTGAAACCTATTTGTTTGGTTTCACTTTAAAAAAAGTATACGCAGTTTGTTCGGAAAAACATATAACAATTTTCAGAAAAATATTATATTATTAATATACTGATGTCGAATATCGAAAAAGAGGGCGCTTGGTATGACGGATATACGCTCCAGGCTTATGCGTACCTATTATTATGCGACGGGGCTCACAATTGAATGGTATGAGAACAATGAACCGCGCCAGGCTTTGCCTGCGGACGCAAGCTGCGCGGGGGTATTGCTTTTGGGCGGCACCAGGCTTTCCGCCCTTCCTCCCTTCACCGGCGAAGCTTTGTGCGCGCAGTACATCGGCACGCGCTACCATGAACGGTTTATCTGTCTGCGGCTAAACGAAAGGGAACTGCTGCTCGCGGGCCCGATGCTGAATGAGCCCATGACCGAAACGGCGCTCCTCCGGTTAATCCGCAGCGAAGCGCTTCCCATATGGCTCAAGCCCGCGCTATTTGAATACTATTCGTCGCTGCCGGTGGCGGACGACAACAGGTATTACTACTCGGGAAAGCTTTTGGAGGATCTATGCAGCAGCATGGAACCAGCGGCGCAAAATGCCGCCGCCCCTGCGGACGACGGCATACAGAAAAGCTATTTTGAAAACACATATGGCTACCGCATGAAGCAGTTTCAGCACCCGCCGTATGCGTTGGAGCAGGAAATCTGCCGCCTGATAGCCAATGGGGATAAGGAAAACTCCGCGAATATACTGGCCGAGATCAACGCGGCGCCGCGTGCGCTGCTTGCGCCTGACCCGGTGCGCTCGCTCAAAAATTCGCTCATCGCAAGCTGCACGTTCATGACGCGCGCGGCGATATCCGGCGGCGTTTCCCCGGACGAGGCGTTCACATTGAGCGACACGTTCATACAGCGTATGGAGAATTGCGCCACAATGGAGCAGCTTCTGCCCTTCGAAGGGGAAATGATCCGCGTGTTTACTGCCCGTGTCAACCAACTGTGCAACGCGAAGTATTCGCAGACGGTGCGGCAGGCCATGACGTATATAGAAAACCATCTGAGCGAGCCGATGCGGCTCCATGAAATCGCGGAGCACGTCTATGTAAACCCGCATTACCTTTGCGGGCTGTTCAAAAAAGAAACAGGGGAATCGCTGTTCTCCTATATCCAAAGAAAGCGTGTGGAAGAATCCAAATCCTTTATCCGATATTCTAACAGTACATTCGCGGAGATCGCCGCGTTTTATCAGTTTTGCTCGCAGAGCCATTTTGGAGAGGCATTTAAAAAATACACGCAGATGACCCCCGGCGCTTACCGGAATCAGTTCCGGTGAGCAGAAGGGCTTTCTTGGCGGGCGATTATCCTCTTGCCGTATTCTGCTTTTCACCATATACCGAGCGCTGACAGTGAAGAATGCTATGGAAAATTGGACGGGCACCTGATGGTTGCTTCAATAGGCTATACAAATTTTAAGGGAAATGATAGCATACAAGGGAAACTCAAGGATACACTTGGGCCGGATAGGGACCGTTTCGTAATCAATACGCAGAAGGAGAAAGCCCTATGATACAGGCGGTACTGTTTGATTTGGACGGCGTGCTGGTTTCCACCGACGAGCTGCATTTTAAAGCCTGGGAGCGGCTT